>CAMOOV010000052.1 GCA_946621745.1 uncultured Ruminococcus sp. | reverse complement strand
TTTCCTTACTGGTAAATATATTTACATCCAGAGATTTGGCATCTAAGAATGATTTTATATTAGTTCCGTTCATCAGAGTGTAGTCCGGCTTCTTATGCGTCGAACTAATTTCTTTGAGCTTTTTCACTTGCTGCTTGTTCAATACTCGTTCCTGAAGAACCTGAGCAGTATTCTGAACATCCCAACCAAAAATAGCAAGCAATTCATTAAGCCATGTACGGATAGTTTCTTCACTGATGTCGCTATGCTCTTTACCTCTGAGCGTATTATTATATCGTTCGATCAGCTCAGAGAGCTTTGATTTTGCTGTTTCTTTGCTTGAATTGCTCATAATTTGGCTCCTTAAGATTATTATATAAATATCCAATATACATTATAACACAAATTTTCGAAAAAAGCAACCAGAAAACCTGTAATCCGCCTAAAAATCCATGCATAATTATTTCGTCTCCACCAGAATAAAGTTTTCTATCATCACTTGTGCTATGTTATATTCTTCACATCTTGCTAGCTTACTATCAGCGAAAACATTGTATTCCTATTTCAGATCCTCAAACTCGTCCATGGCAATTCAAAGCTGTATTGTCATCCTTTTGTGCTGGTTCTGAATAAGTTGCCAGGCTGCGGAGATTATTAAATTCACGAATAACATCTAAACTATTCTGATCATAAATAGCGGGATTATAAAGAAACACCACCAAAGGTCCTTTCGTCAGGCTAGGAGTATGTTTTTCCGGTGACGAGAATACATGCTACCAAATAAATATGGAAATTAAGAAAAAACAGATGTGCACAAAAATGCACATAGTCAGAAATAGGGGTTGACAAAAGAACGAACGTTTGATATAATATAAAGAACATCCGTTCTTAATGCCGGATGGATACCTACATTTGGCAGAAAAGTAAGTATACAGTTTCATAAAAGAGATGCACTCAACGCCAAGATATCATGCTTTTTTAGTTGAATTCATAGGCTTGAAATGGCTTATGAACGCGAAGAAAAAGCCCTGTGATTATTACCAAACATATGAACACCCTCTTTTCAAAGTGCTGGAGGATTTGTAGATTATGATTACAAATTGGTAAAAAGCTTGTAAAACAAGGGGTTCTCGGCGGCTCTATTATAGAGGGGGTAAGAAAAAACAGCAGAAAAAGTGTTGTAAAAATGCCTTGCTTATTCCATATAAGTGAAGGAAAAAAATAAAATCCTGTTGAAGAAACTATCGGTAATAATCAACAATCAGAAGCACACCCTCTTTTCAGCGCATTATGTAATACGGAGAAATATACTCAAAGGGGGATGACAAAACGCCTCGTTCTGTCCATATATTATGGAGGGGCATATTAGAAACCAACGGAATCTTGACAACTGAACAGAAAAAAAGGAGTAGTATGCAGTGAAGGAGGTAATGCCATGATCAGAGACAGCCCGTAAATCAAAACTGTCAAATCAGCAGTTATGAAACAGGACAGAACGGGAAGGAGGGGTTCAATGACAGACGAAAAGACAATGCAGCAGGACATACCGCTGAAACTTATCCACATGAATGAGATCCAAGCGACCGATACGCGCTGGCTCTGGTATCCGTACATCCCATACGGCAAGATCACGATCATTCAGGGCGATCCCGGCGAAGGCAAAACCACGCTGGTGCTGCATCTGGCTGCGTCGCTCACTCGCGGTGAGATGATCGGCACGGAGGACAAGCAGGAGCCGGTTACGGTGATCTATCAGACAGCAGAGGACGGACTTGCGGATACGATCAAGCCCCGGCTGATTGCAGCGAATGCCGATTGCTCAAAGGTTCTCGTGATTGACGAAACAGAGCAATGTGTTTCGATGACCGATGGCAGACTGGAAGCAGCGATTCAGCAGACCGATGCAAAACTCGTGATCCTTGATCCGATACAGGCGTATCTCGGCGCGGCGGTGGATATGCACAGGGCAAATGAAGTCCGTCCGATTATGTCGCACCTCGCAGGTATCGCGGAAAAATACGGCTGCGCAATCGTCCTGATTGGTCACATGAACAAGTCGTCAGGTCAGAAAGCATCGTACCGCGGCCTCGGCAGCATTGATTTTGCAGCGGCGGCGCGGAGTGTTCTGATCGTAGCACGGGACAGGGAGAACCCGAAGGTACGCGTCATGATTCATGCAAAGAGCAGTCTTTCACCGGAAGGGAAACCTGTTGCGTTTGAACTCGACAAGGACAACGGATTCCGCTATCTCGGAGAGTATGACGGTGATGCGAATGAACTGCTCTCCGGTTCCGGCGGAAAGAAGAAAGGCAAACTCGCGGAACAGTTGTTGCTGCATGAATTGCGTGAGGGGGCGAAATCGCAGAAAGAGATCCTTGCCAAAGCGGACGAGTGCGGCATCTCCAAACGGACGATTGATGCTGCGAAGAAAGCATTGGGGGTGCAATCGGAAAAGACGCCGGACGGCTGGTTCTGGTCGCTGCCGGAGGACAAGGATGCAAGGTTGCAAGAATGCAAAGACACAGAAAATTTGCAACCTTGCAATGTTGAACAGGGGGTATAACGAAATGGGAAAGAAGATGCTGGAGAATGCCATGCCGGTGTATCTGTCAGCGAATCATGCCAACAGTCTGCTTGCCGCGCTGGACATGATCGCAAAAGCGGATGCCGGGAATCAGCTTTCTGAGACTGCGGGCAGACTGAAAGAGAAGATCCTGCGCCACGGCAGAACCTTCCATGCACAGGGTGAGGACAGCGTTTCGATTTACTTCTTTCCGTCGGAAGTGATTCCGCTGATTAAGATTCTTACGCTGATTCTCTCCGTACAGATGCCGGCAGAAAAGGATTATTACCCCATGATCGGACGTGCAAACAGAAAGGAGAATAACCATGCCGAAGGGAATTAAAAAGACAACGACCGCCACACTCCGGGCAGATATCAGCAAACAGATCGCTGCGATCAAGGCAAAGGAAATCGCACTTGCGAAAGCAAAGGACGATTATGATAAAAAGGTCAGGCAGCTCAAAGCAGAGATCGCGGAAGGCAATGCCAGACTGAAAGCACTGCGCAAAGAACTGGATGCTCTGATTCATGAAGAGCAGAAGAGAATGATGTCTCAGATGATGTTCAACGGCGATCTTACGACGGAAGAAATCACGACGGCGATCAATGCACTGCATTCTATCCTGCATGGCAGCAGTGACCGTTCAGATGCGATCCGGCAGCTGCAGGAGATCGCGGAAACGCAGGAGAACAGCGCGATTGACAGCCTTGTGGACGAGCTGGAACAGCAGGAAACGTAATGGGGTTTGGGGCTTTGCCTCAAGCGTGATGCAGCGTTGAAGTGTGTACCCGATTCAGTAGTGGATGAAAAACATCCGCTACTGATATTGGGTGATCGTTGGGATACTGACCGCAGCGCACGGCCTGGGAAGACAGAGAGGGGGAAACAGCGTATGGTGAAGTTTAGTATCAGCTTTACGCTCGGAAAAGCAGGCTCACCGCACGGCGCGAATGTCGCACATAACAACCGGCAGTTCATTGCACCGAACATCCGGCCCGGATATACGATGCAGAATGTGATATTCAAAGCGCAGCCGGTTGAGAAAGCATATGAGGAGCTGTTCGGAGAAGCGATCTGGGAGTATAACGAGAAGCAGAAACGCCCGACACGCCGTATTGCAGACTACTATTCGCACATTGCGAACGGTCACAGAGAGGAGCCGTTCTATGAAGTGGTCGTGCAGTTCGGAGACAGCAAGTCTATGGTATACGGTGGTGCGCTATGGAATGAAGCCAGAACGATGCTGTACGAATATATGGAAGATTTTGAAGCGCGTAATCCGAATCTTCATGTTTTCAATGCGGTCATGCATCTGGACGAAGCATCTCCGCATCTGCACATTGATTTCATTCCGTTCTATACCAAGGAACGGCAGCGCGGACTGAAAAAGGGGGTGTCAATGCGGGCGGCCATGATTGAGCAGGGCTTTGCTCCGCAGCACGGCGGCAAGAATCAACTGGTATTGTGGGAGGAATCGGAGAGAAAGATCATGGAGATGATTCTCCATCGAAACGGATATGAGCGCGATGAAAAAGACGCGCACAATCCGCACCTGACCGTAGAGGAATACAAGACCGTGCAGGATACAAAACGGCTGGAAACGGTTCTGAAACAGAGCAGAACAATTTCAGCAAGTGATATGCAGGCGGAAGCAGTCAGGAGGATGAAGTCGGAACTGAACGCTTTGCATCAAACCGTCAGTACGCTGGAAGAACAGAAGTATTCGCCGTATAAATCGTTCTTCTATGCGTCGGATGATAAGCTGAACTTTGTCATGCAGCAGCTTACGGCAGAGCAAATCCCGTACCATGAAACAGAGAACGGTTTTGAGGCGCAGGAGTGTTATGCGCAGAGAATCCGGGAGATCGAACGGTCATACAAAGTGCCGCGGACAACTGCCAGAGACCGGCTTCGTGATGATATTGACCGGTATGCGCTCACCGCAAAGTCATTCAAAGAACTTCTGCAAATGCTGAACCATGCGGGATATGGCATCAAGATCGTCAAGTACATTTCAGTAAAGCATTGGGACGGAGAACGGTACATTCGGCTGAAATCGCTCGGAGAATTCTATACGGAACGGGCACTGAGAAACAGAATCGCCAATCGAATGAAATATGAACATCAGATCGAGGCACAGGCAGAAGAAGCGAAGAAGAACAATGCGCCGAACAAGGCGGTGCTGATGACCATGCTGCAATACATGGAGGTGTTTGTGCCCTACGGTCTTCCGGCACGAAAGCTGCGGCAGGACAGACCGCTTACCTGGGTGAATGATGCTGAGCTGAATAAGATCTCTGCGCTGAATGCAGCACTCAACAAAGGTGAAACGCTTGATTCCATGCGCAGGTGGTTCACGGAACTGACAGAAAGCGAACGAGAGGCAGCCCAGACTGTCGATCAGTATGTGAGAATCACAAGACGCACGCCGGAAGAAAACGAAAAGCTGGATGCGGCGAGAGCCCAGCATAATGAGATATGCGCCAAACTGAAAGAAGCATCTGAAATGCTGGACATGGCAGAACGCATCGCAGCCGGAACCTATGTGCAGGATCTGATTGATCAGGAAAATGAGAAGAAGTTTTCGGCGTCGATTCCGAACGGGTACTATAACGCAGGAACAAGGAAGAGATAAGAACGGGAGGTAACATGAGAACAAAACCGGCCCTTTACCGCGATTAGCCGATTTCCGGGCATAAAAAAAGCAGCCACTCCGGACAAACCGGAGTGACTGCTCCCGAATCATCTTTTTCAATGATGTAAGAGAAAGAACACAGTGAATTCACTGATGTTTGGGTTGACAGAATGGGCAGAATGTGGTATCATGGAGATGCTGAATGCCATGATTCCGTGCCCGGAAAGGATTGGTATGAAAGCACAAAAGTTACCGTCTGGAAAATGGCGTGTCCAGATCTTGCTCGGACATGATGAAGAAGGCAAGCGTATCATGAAATCCATTTCCGCTAATACGGAATGGGAGGCACTGAAACTCGCATCGGAATTCACGGACAGTCCGCCGGAGTTCCGGATTGATGATATGACAGTGAAGGAGGCACTGGACTCGTTCATTGACAGCCGCAGACATGTGATTGCACCGTCAACGCTGTATGGCTATGAGAGCATCGCGAAAAACCGGCTTACATATCTGTACAACATCCCGATTAAAAAGCTGAAGCGCGTGGATATCCAGTTTGCAATCAATGCAGATGCCGAGCGCGGGCTCAGTCATAAGACAATGAAACAGGCAATCGGACTGCTGCACAGTGCGCTGGCATTGTTCGACATCAACATTCCGAATGCAGGCAGTTTCCGGCTCCCGCCGAAAAAGCCGCCGAAGGGTGATCTGCCAGATCTTCCGCTGGTCATCCGGACGCTGATCGGTTCCAGTGTTGAGCTGCCGTGTCTGCTTGCGGTATGGTGCGGCGGTATGCGGATCAGTGAAGTGCGCGGCTTGCAGTATCAGGATATTGTCGAAACGAAAGACGGCTATTTTCTTAAGGTGCACCGCTCCCGTATCTGTCTGAACGGTCACGACTATGTCACCGAGCGCAATAAAACGCCGAAATCGACGCGTGATGTTCCGCTGCCGGCTTATCTGCTCGATCTGATTCAGAAGTCGGAACACAAGAGCGATGAGGATTTCATCATCAGCGAAAACTACGGAGCGATTAAACGCCGCTATGACCGTTTGCTGAAAAAGAACGGCATCAAAATGACATTCCATGAGCTGCGTGCACAGTTTGCGACCGCGATGAATGATCTCGGTGTGCGCAAGGAGATCTTGCAGATGCTCGGCGGATGGTCTACCAGCAAGGTGCTCGATGAGGTTTACATCCGGACGCCGCAGAGCAAACTGGTCGAAGGCATGAAGGTGTTTGACGACTACATGAACGCACTGGTCACACAGTGCAAGGCGGAAAAACTGGCTTCTGAAAATCACACAGAAGCGCAAAATCACACGGATCACCACAAAGAATAATATGAAAATCACGTAAATACGGCAAAAGCAGAAACGGTCATTTTTATTCGATTCCTTCTGCCCCTGCCAAAAGCCGAAGCGGGCTGTGAGGCTGAAAGCTTCGCAGCCTGTTTTATTGGCTGTATTCATTTAACAATCCGAAAGCAAGCAAAATCGACGAAAAAACGCATAGCTATCCCGTTGATGATGTTTGACGGCAATATGCAGTTATCAAGTTGCCAAAAATAGACAAAAGCCCTCCAGACGCGGTGTGAACGACAGTCTGAAAGGCTCTTGACAAATATCTATAACCGTGCTATAATGAGACACGATAATAGCCATTGCACTAAGTCAGTCAGGTGTTAGCGCACCGAGCCGATTATGGGGTGCAGGCGAACGCCAATTCGTCCGCGCCCTGTGTGATGCTTTTATTAAACCCTCTCCTATTATAGCACAATTTGTCATGCAAGTCAATACCTGAGCGAAAATAATTTTTGAGATCGTCCAAAGGGACGATTTTTTCGTATCTGCTGCACTATTACGTCTGAGTCCCTGCAAGCCATTCGCTTGCAGGGACTTTTATTGTGCTATCTGTGGGCGTGCGTCAGCACTACTGATGCTATTTTATGATTCCTGTTTAGGCTGTTTATCTGTCCGATCTGATCCAGATTCTGAACGGAGTACTTCATCGCCATGCCACATACCGGCTGCTCGCATCTTGTTCATTCCAACCAGACCTTTTGCGCGCTGAATCATGAATTGCTGCTGCACAGGTGTCAGCTCACCCCAATATTCTGCAAGATCGGAAATGCTCTGCGGTTTCACGCTCATACATCAGCTTTTCGCGCTCTCTGGCAGGCGTATACATACATTCATTATCCTGCAAAAGCTGGGACAACTCATCCCATTTGCGGTCAGTTCCACTAACTCGAACCTGATTGGCAAGGTTTTCCAATGATTTCAGTGTCTTGATCTCTGCTTCCAGTTCAGAGATTGTTATAGCCGCAGATGCATGATCGGCAACGCGCTCTTCTGTATCTTCCATTTCGTCAGAGGACAAATCATCGGTATCATAATCCTCATTGAATACAACTGTTTCGTTATATTCAGCAGCACGCTTGCCGAGGCGCTCTTCATCATCGGCGAGCTGATCGAGACCGTCGAATATGATTATCCGGATTTTCACCTGTCTATGGATTGCTTCTGGTGTGAGGTCGTCGAAGGAGATCTGGTGCTGCTGGAAGCGCAGGAGGCTCGCTGGCTCACAAAAGAGGAGCTCGGCAGCGTGAAATGGCTGCCGGCGGATCTTGGGCTGATCGAACGGATTCGTGCGCAGATGCGCTGATATGGTAAACCGGAATAATCAAAGCACTGAACGCAGACAGGTTCAGTGCTTTTCTCTTATCCGCATTCGTTTCCCCTGAATGCGCCGGCTAACACTCATACCTTTTGCAGCCGTTTCTGGCGTCAGCTGACCTTTGCCGATCGGAAATGTCTCTGACCGCCGCCCATCGGGGCGGCGTATTATATGCAGCACATTATCCGCTGTATCAGAAATACACGGCCAATGCACCGGACATCCGCCGGTGCTGACTGCACAGCTTCTGTGGATTCTCCTGTGAATATGCAGAAAATCCAGTCCATTGTACGGTCTTATGTGCGAATCATCCGGAAAGTGCTGCGCTTTGTGCTGAAAATATGCTCCGGCGTTTCCAGCGTAATGATACAGGCTTGATACATCGCGGACAGGCCGCTGTATCTGCGGATGCCGGGAAGCGGGGATGTCCTGCGGATACAATACAGCTTTTCCGGCAGAGACCGCACAACTTCTGCAAATAATACAGTAAAATATTGCGAAGTGCAGATTGATGTACAGCCTAATATTCAGAAATATCCTCAAAATATTGATTTTGTCCAGTTGACAGTCTTTTTGTGCGTTGACTTCACCGTACAAGTATGGTACAATATAGTCAGCTCAGCCAAGAGCTGATATCTTTTTTCTGTTTCATAGGGGGTTCAAAAATGAAAAAAACACTCAAGAGGGCTGCTGCGTTCTTCGCCGGCGCGGCTGTCCTGCTGAGCGGCAGTGTACCGGCTCTGCCGAACAACTCGCTCAGCGTCATCGCAGCCGACTGTGTCATTGACACCGGCACCACCTATCAGAGCATCCGCGGCTTCGGCGGTATCAACCACCCGGAATGGGCGGGCGATCTGACCTCGTCGCAGCGCGAGACTGCGTTCGGCAACGGCCCGAATCAGCTCGGCTTCACGGTGCTCCGTGTTTTCGTCAATCCGGACAAGAATCAGTGGAACAAGGCCGTCGCGACTGCGAAATACGCTTCGGACAACGGCGTCACGGTGTTCGCCTCGCCGTGGGAGCCGCCCTCCAATCTCGCGGAAAGCGGAAACGGCAAGGGCAAGCTGCATCTGCCCTCCAAAAATTACGAAGCCTATGCAAATCACCTCAATGATTTCGGCAATTTCATGAAGCAGAACGGCGTCAATCTGTATTCGATCTCCGTCCAGAACGAGCCGGATTACGCCCACGACTGGACATACTGGTCTACCGATGAAGCAACCGCATTCATTGCAAACTACGGCGACAAGATCACCAGTACAAGACTGATGTCGCCGGAATCCTTCCAGTTCTCGCCGGACGGCGCTTCGTGGATCAGCGGCGGCGACGGCGGCAAGCGCTTCTATAAGAAAATCATGCAGAATTCCAAGGCTATGGCAAACTGCGATGTCTTCGGTACGCATTACTACGGCACCACGAGAGACTGGATGGATTATCCGGAGCTGGAAAACTGCGGCAAGGAGCTCTGGATGACAGAGGTCTATGTCCCGAACAGCGACGAGAAATCCTCCGACAGATTCCCGGAGGCACTGGCCGTCGCGGAGAATATCCACAACGGTATGTGCGTCAGCAACTTAAGCGCTTATGTCTGGTGGTATATCAGAAGACAGTACGGCCCGATGAACGAGGACGGCTCTGTCTCCAAGCGCGGCGCGATGATGGCGCAGTATTCCAAGTGGATCCGTCCGGGTGCAGTCCGCATCGGTGCAACCGAATTCCCGGAAGGCAAGAAGTATGTCGCGATGGATACCAAAAACGCCAATTACGGCAATCTCCAGACAATGGTCTCCGCTTACAAGAAGGACGATCAGATCACGGTCGTCGCGATCAATCCGACACCGAGCGCAAAGACACAGAGCTTCACGATCAAGAGCGGCGAGACGATCTCCGGCATTGAGGCCTATCACACCACCGGCAGCGAGAACTTCCGCTCCACCGCTGCACCGAACTATAACGGCAGCAGCTTCTCCGCATCGCTCCCGGCGCAGTCCGTGACGACCTTCGTCATCAGCACCGGCGAGATCAAGCCGCTCGAGCCCGATGCAGACGGATACTGGTTCCACGATACCTTCGAGAGCAGCTCCGACAGCTGGGAAGGCCGCGGCGGCGCAAGCGTTGCAAACTCCGGCGCGCAGGCCTATGCGGGCAGCAAGGCACTGGAAGTCACCGGCCGCGAAAAGGCATGGAACGGCGCACAGAAGTCCCTCAACACCAGAGCCTTTGAGCCGGGCAAGGCATACAGCTTCAGCGTCTGTGCCTACAGCGATACCGAGCAGAATATGATGCTCTCGCTGCAATATACCGATGCCTCCGGCGAAGCGAAATATGACCATATCGCAGAGGCGGTTTCCGTCGGCGGATATGTCCAGCTCGCCAATCAGAATTACACGATCCCCGCAGGCGCAAGCGCTCCGATCCTCTATGTGGAGACGGAAAGCGGCACCGGCAGCTTCTATATCGACGAGGCGATCGGCGCGCCGGCCGGCACTGCGATCGACGGCCCGAAGGCCGTGAAGATCACCCTCGGCGATGCAAACTTTGACGGCATCATCACCGCAGCGGATCTCTCCGCAGCAAAGCTCGTTTACAGCGGCAAGCTGGATACTGCGGCAGCAAAGAAGGCAGCCGATGTCGATCAGAGCGGCAGCGTGGACAAAACCGACCTTGAGCTGCTCCGCGATTATCTGCTGACAAAGATCACCGAATTCCCGGTCGCGGAGAAGCCCGTCCCGCAGGTCGATTTCAATGAAATGGCGCAGAAATTCGGCAGCGTGAATCTCGCAAAGAGCTACAAGGGCGAGAACGAATGCAATCCGCTGATCTCCAACTATTTCGGCGCAGACCCCGGCGTGATGGAGTATGACGGCAGAGTCTACATCTACATGACGGACGACCACCTGCTCTACGAAAACGGCAATGTCTCCAAGGAAGTATACAGCACGATCAACTGCCTGCGCTGCATCTCCTCTGACGACATGGTAAACTGGACGGATCACGGCCTCATCAATGTCGCCGGTCAGAACGGCATCGCAAAATGGGCGGGCAATTCATGGGCACCGACCGCCGCCCACAAGAAGATCAACGGAAAGGAAAAATTCTTCCTCTACTTCGCAAACAATGCAAATGGCATCGGCGTACTGACCGCTGACAGCCCGATCGGTCCGTGGTCGGATCCGAACGGCCATGCCATGATCGACCGCAAGACCAACGGCGTCACGAATGTTCCGTGGGTATTTGACCCGGCAGTGCTCGTCGATGATGACGGCAAGGGCTATCTCTATTTCGGCGGCGGTACTGATAATCTGCCGAAGGATCATCCGAAGTCTGCACGCTGCGTCGCGCTCAGCGACAACATGACTTCGATCGTCGGCACACCGGCTGTCATCGACGCTCCGTATATGTTCGAGGACAGCGGCATCCACAAGTTCAACGGCAAGTATTATTACAGCTACTGCACCAACTGGAGCACCGGCGGCAACTCCTACGGCCTCTCCACTGCCGCGATCGACTACATGGTCAGCGACAGCCCCCTCGGACCGTTTACCTACAAGGGTGAGGTCTTCAAGAACATCGGCAACTTCTTCGGCACGACCGGCAACAATCACCATACGATCATGCAGTTCAAGGGTGAGTGGTATCTCTTCTATCATGCACAGTATTTGCAGGACAACATGGGTCTGAAGGACTGCGGCTACAGAAGCACCCACATCGACAAGATCACCATGAATTCCGACGGTACGATGCAGCAGGTCAAGGGCACCAAGACCGGCGTTTCGCAGATCAAGTCCCTCGATCCGTTCACGACCGTCCGCGCAGCAACCTTCTCGCATGAGGGCGGCATCCAGATCGCGGGCAGCGGCAATTCGACCGTCACCGCTGAAAAGGGCGACTGGTTCCGCGTGACCGGCGCTGACTGCAAGTCCGCTTCGGCGATCACCGTCAAGGCATCCGCACAGAGCGGCGGCATCATCAAGGTCTGCACCGGCAGCGCTTCCGGCACGCCGGTCGCATATATCGAGATCCCCTCCGGCGGCTCGATGCAGGAGATCACGGCGCCTGTCGCCGGCCTCTCCGGCAAGACGAATCTCTACTTTGTCTTCAACAATAATATCAGCATGGACAGCTGGTCTCTCAGCTGACCGTGGACAGCTGGGTACTCAGCTGACCGGACAGCCGGTTTCTGCTCCGGCACAAACAAAATGAAATACGCCTGCGGAATCCTGCCCCTTCGGGATCCCGCAGGCGTATGATTTTTTGCTCTGCAAATGTCTGATCCGCAGCGTCCGCCGGTGTTACTCTGCATTCTTCAGCGCAAGTACCTTCGGAATATGCTTGATGCGGATGAAATCGAACACGGTGATGACAAGATATGCGACAGTGACAAGAACAAATTCCTTGACAAAGCCCTCCGGCTTCATGATGAATGCGAAATAGCCGCCGAGCGTCTGGAGCATGACGCCCCAGAACATCTTCATCAGCAGATAGCCGAGCGCCATTGCTGCAAACTCTGAAATAATGACAACAACCGCTGTTGTGATCAGATACAGCCGCGCGATCTCGCCGTCCTCATAGCCGAGGATCTTGACCATTGCGATCGGACGCTCATTTTTCTCAATGATGATCTTCGTCAGCAGGTAGAGGATGATCGCGGCAACGATCATGCAGACATACTGGAAATACAGCATATAGCTGCCCATCGAGTGATCGAGCTGTTTTGCGATCGAGCACAATTACAATGTCATATAAGTTGCTATTCGAGATATGAAATATGTCATAAACAAAAGCGACTCTAACGGTATAAAATCAGTGCGTAAAACAGGATTATTTCAGATCAAGGCTTTTCAAGCAAAGTCAGAAGCAGAGAAACAACAGTGTTTCTCTTTTCTTCCGGCAGTTCGAGAAGCGAATCTATGAGTTTACGCATATCAGCGTCCAATATCGGCTCGTCTGTTTTTCTGCCAAGAACAAAATCGGTTGTTGTTCCATAAAAATCCGCCATGCGAATAACCATTTCCAATGATGGCAACAAACTATCTTTGTCGCGTTCATACTTTTGGTATGCGCTTAAACTGACACCGAGTTGTTCAGCAGCTTCGCTTTGCGTGATCTTTTTCGCTCTCCGTAGTTTTTGGATCGCTTTATTGATTCTCACAAGATCACCTCCTGTATATAGAATAGCATATATGGTGCTATTTGTCAAGACTGCTTTTATCCATTCTGAAAAGAAAAAATGTGCATTTCTTTTGCTATTTGTGTATTTTGCTCATTTTCACAGCGATATGCATAAATATATTAGCATTCACAGTGCTATACGCATATTGACAAATAGCATTGTATGTGCTATAATTATAATATCAAGTAGCAGAAAGCCTGTAACGCTAAAGGAGGAATTACTATGAACACAAAAGAACGCTGTGACCTTGTTAGAGCGATGGTACTCCTTGTTCGATCTGTGAATAACGAGGACTACATTATGACCTGGCTGCGGATCGGGGTTGCCGACGGCGACATCCGCCCTGACACTACCGATGAAGATCTGGAATACTACATTGAGGATGATGCCTTCGCGGATCTTATGGACACCTTGGCAAAAGCGGAGGACGAAGACTTTCGCAACTTTTTGATTCAATATGAGATTTTGAAGATCGACCAGGCAGCAGCAGTCCGTGCCGAACTTGTAGCAGCAGGGGAGGAATATGAAGAAGATGACGATGATGAGCTGGAGCCGGATTTCATTCCAACTGCATCTATCAGAATCCGCGAACTGTCTGAGGATGATATGGCAATGATGAGCGACGAACCGGAAGGAAAAGCGGAACTCGGTTGTGAGGTATGCACTCTGTCTGGATGGCTGATCATGAGCAAACTCATCGAACAATACGGGTATGATCCACATATGATCTGTGATGATTTTAGTCGGGATTTGGAGTATTGCTGGTCGGCATTATCTGATCCGTCCATCAGTGCAGTTTGTGATACTGTCGAAAACCTTAATATATTCTATGTTGATGCAATCGGCATCGCACCGGAATATGACAACGCAGAAGAAAGAAACGGCATCATCCCGACACTCCTCAGAGGAATCATCCAGATTGTCAACGACGCGCTTGATGATGCTGCGGATGAAAATGTGGTGAACAAGCGTTATTCCTACGAGTCGGAAAAAGACTACTATATTGACCTGATAGCATTTTATCCGTCGCCGCTTCCGTATGATAACAGTATGCAGCAAAAGCAAACTGATATTGCCTGCGGCATTGTATCACAGCTTCGCGTTAATATGGCGGAGAAACTAAGGAATCCGGATGCTGGTGTGCAGGATGAGCCGGAAATTACGGTCAAGGTTGCCCCAGAGCTGTATCTCCGTGCCGCCGGAATGCGTGTCAGCGGTGACACCTATCCGGAAGAAGCCAAGAATCGCGACGAATGGGACTTGCTGGAAGCCGCTGGATGGTATGAATGCGGCAACAGCCGTTTGCTCTACATGACAACGCTTGATACCTAAAGACATACTGTGCTGAAAGAAAAACAGGGAGTGAGATCAACTTGCGATCTCGCTTCCTGTTTGCATGAAAGCCGGAACCGGCTCAGGATAATCCTTTGCCTTCTCAACTACCATTTGCGTCAAAGCCTTTGCAGCAATGCTGTCAGGATCACCGTCAGGGCGTATCCATTCTCTCAGATGCTCTTTGCCAAGAATGACTGGCATGCCAAGCTCGACAAAGCCAATGCCAGAATAGCAGAATTAGAAGAACAGCTGCA
>CAMOOV010000051.1 GCA_946621745.1 uncultured Ruminococcus sp. | reverse complement strand
TCAGGCGGCTGCAAAAGGCCTATCATACGGAAACACTGCCGGAGACCGGGCCGGTGCATACGATTCAGTTTGCGATCCGGAACGATGTCTGCACACTCTATCTCGACACGACCGGCATCCCGCTTTACAAGCGCGGCTGGCGGCAGCAGTCTGTGATTGCGCCGATCCGCGAAACGCTGGCGGCGGGCATTCTGGATCTGTCTCATGTCCGGAGCGATACGCAGCTTTGCGATCCGTTCTGCGGCAGCGGCACATTTCTGATCGAGGGTGCGCGGCGGGCGATGCGCATTGCGCCGGGGCTTTACCGGAAATACATCTGCGAGCAGTGGTCACAGATGCCGGCGGATGCATTCCGGCAGGCACGCGCCGATGCAAAGGAGCGCATCGACCGGAATGTACAGTTCCATGCATTCGGCTCTGACAGCGATCCGGAGGCCGTTGCGCTGACGATCGCGAATGCAAAAAAGGCGGGCGTTTCCGACCGCATCACGGTCGTGCAGCGGGATATCAAAGATTTCCGTGCAGAGGCCGGACAGAATATCGTCTGCAATCCGCCCTACGGTGAGCGGATGCTTGATGTGGAGCAGGCGCGGGCGCTTTACCGCGTAATGGGAAAGATGTTCGACCGGCAGATACCGTGCAGCATCATCACACCGGATGCGGAATTTGAAAAGGCATTCGGACGCAAAGCGCGGAAAACACGGAAGCTCTACAACGGCATGATGCAGTGCCGGCTTTATCAGTATTGGGAAAATACGGCAGAATCGTGAACAACACAATCCCCGCGGTCACAAAAGAGTGACTGCGGGGATTTGTTTTACAGCATAGACAGCAACCGGGGCACAGCCGTTTGGCTATGCCCCGATCTATATGGTTATGATACTTTGACAATGCTGCGAATATGCTGCGTCAGAATGCTTGATTTATGCTTAGCCGAGTAACTTGATCTTTGCGATGTGCTGAAGAATCAGTGCGCAGTCATCCATGTCGGGCTTGCCGTTCTTGTTGGCATCTGCATTGAGCTTGCCGACATTGGAAATAACTGCTGTGCCATCCTCACTGGCGTATCTTGCGAGCAGAACGACGTCAGAAACATCAATAATGCCGTTGCAGTCAACGTCACCGAGCAAGCTTACCTTTGCAACATCCGGAGCCGTTGTAGTAGTGGTGGTGGTCGTGGTCGTTGTGGTGGTTGTTGTCGTGGTGGTCACAGTGGTCGTCGTGGTTTCCTGAGTTGCCGGAACCGGAGCCTTGATGGTCTTGGTCAGGTCGATGATGTTGCCGTAGAAGGACTTCGGGTTCTTGTTGGAGTCGAACGGAAGCGGAGAACCGCCGTCCTCGTTCTTGCGCCAGCTTGCGCTGTCGCACCAGCCCCACAGCGTCAGGGAGGAGATCTTGTCAGCATTGGTCATAGCGATCTTGAAGACATCCTGATAGAGCTGTGCCTGACCGGTCGGGTCGCCGTGCTGGGTGATATCGAGCTCGGTGATCTGAACATCGAGGCCGAGGGAGATGAACTTTTCAACTGCCTGCTTGTAGAGAGATGCGCTCGGATAGTTTGCTGCGAGGTGAGACTGCATACCGATACCGTCGATGTAGTCGCCGGCAGCCATGATCTTCTTGGCCATGTTGTAGAGGTCATCGCGCTTTGCGTCCATGTACTCGTTGTAGTCGTTCAGATAGAGCTTGCAGTCAGCCGGTGCATACTGTCTTGCATACTTGAATGCGTTGATGACGAAGCTGTCATCACCGTAGACCTGTACCCAGTAGGAGCCGCCGTTGTACGGAGAACCTGCCGGACGCATTCCGCCGCCGTTGTTGACGAACAGCTCGTTGCAGACGTCATAAGCATAAAGCTTGAGCTTCGGATACTGCTGCTTGATTGCTGCGAAGGTGTTCTTGATCATGCTCTCAAGGCGCTTGTTCATGCGGTCCGGAGAGACATATGCGCCGCCGTCATTGAAGTTTTCCTTGAAGATCCATTCCGGAGTCTGGGAGTACCATACGAAGGTGTGGCCGCGCATTCCGATGCCGTTATCCTCGCAGAACTTGAGGATCGGAGCTGCCTTGCTGAGGTTGATCGCGATGTTGTCGCCGGAGGATTTGCTCTGATCGCAGATCTCGGACGGCTTGAGTTCGTTTTCGCAGGTGATGGAGTTGAAGTTCTTCTTGATGAATGCCTGAACATCAGACTTCTGGATATCCCACTGGTTCACGCAGGTGCCCAGACGGAAGTACGGGCCCATCTTATCCTTGAAGCCGTCGCCGTTTGCGTCATAGGTGTAATCGTTGTTCTGGTGGCCGGAGCTGCCGGACGGTCCCGGAGTCGGGGTAACCGACGGATCATCGGGATCCGGATCGGACGAGGAAGAACCCTTTGCGGTCAGCTTCACATCGTCGAGGAAGAACGGAACGAGATTCGACTCATTCTCTTTGCCGCACTGGACATAGAGCTGAATGTCGGTTGCGCCGGACGGGATCGTGAAGTCAGAAGCGAGCTTTGCCCACTTGCCGCTGGACGCGGACTCAGTCACGAGGTTGTCATAGGTGGTGTCGCCGCCGTTATTGTACTGCACGCCGAGCGTGAAGTCCTTGGAAGAAGCGCTGTCGTTCTTGTATGCGGTGTAAGCTTCGATGCTGTAGGAGCCGCCTGCCTTCAGCTCAGAGCCGGAAGCGGTGAAGCCGTTCCAGTAATCGGTTCTGCCGGTGACATACAGGGACTTCTTGCCGCCGTGTGCCAGAGCATCAGTGAAGCCGTACTTCAGGCTGTTGCCTCTGGAGGTCCAGTCGGTGCCGCTGCCCTCGAAGTCATCCGAGATGCCGCTGCCGCTGCCGCTCGGAGCCGTGAACTGGACATCGTCCTGTGTCGGCTGCGGATCGGGATCGGTGCCGGGATCAGTGCCGGGGGTCGGATCCGGCTTTTTCGTGTAAACATCCAGCTTGGTTACATTTGCAGTGCCGCTGCTCTGATAGCCCTCTGCATTCAGTGCAACTTCATACAGATTGCCGATTCCCCAGCCTTCGTTTGCCCATGCCTTGAAGTGATCGGAAACAGTGATGTGGCCGGACTTTCTCTTGGACTGACGAACGCTGAAATACTGCTCAAAGCTGTTGACACCCGGATTAATAGACGGGCCGTCATGATGCATCTTGAAGATCTTGTACTGCGCATTGTCGATGGTGACGATCTTGCCCTGTGCGTCCGGACACCAGTCGATCCAGTCCTCGATGATGTAATACTCAACGAGAGGCGGATTGCCTGCTGCGCCCTGATTCTGGAACCAGCCGTAAACGCAGAGGCGGGAGTTGCCCTGCATACTGCCGGTCTGCTGGTAGCTTGCCTCGTAGTCCATGCCGATGTACTCGTAGTCGGTCGCCTTCTTGTTTGAACCGAAAGAAAGACCGCGGCGTGCAAGATAGTTGCCGCGTCCGACCGAAGCGCTCCACTCTGCCTTGAAGGTTGCGCCCTTGCCAAGTGTCATGGAGCCGCTGCCGCCGGTGTTATCCAGCCAGATTTCATAGCTGTAACCGTCGCAGTTGCCCTTGTACTGGTTCTGACCGTTGCCGACACGCAGGACATCGCCGACATTCGCGTCTGCTGCGCTGACTGTGAACGGCATCGCTGTCAAACTCATCACAGCGGCCATACACAAACCGAAAAGCCTTGTCTTCTTCATGTTTACCCCTCCATTTTTTCTGTAAAAAGGTGCTTCTTCCGTACAGTCGGGCTGTACGTTCCCTCTGTACTTCAATATTATCACAAATATTGTTGAAAGTCTAGGTTGATTTTTGCGAACTTGACGGGAAATTTTTCAAAAATTGCGATTTTGTTTCTATTTGGTGATCTGGTATATAATCGGTTGATTTTTGGCTGCCGACTTGTGAAACCGTACAAATCCGATGCAAAGCAGCCGACCGGGAAACAGCCAATTCCGGCGACGATGTGCATGATCCTGCACATCCCCGAAAATTGCACTTGACAGATCCGCAATTATCTGTTACAATAGAATTAGAACAAATGTTCTTTTGTGATATGTCAGACAGGAGGTATGAAATAATGAATCAGAACAGCCGCGAAAACTGGGTGCAGACAAAGCCCTATACCGCAATGCTCCGCAGCTATGAAAAAGCCGCAGAAAAGCTCCGTCTGCGCAGAACTGCGCTCATGCTTCAGCTCCGCGCAGCAGCCGAGCAGAAGCAGGGAACCCTGGTGTCTGCAAAGAAACAGAAGGAGCTGGAGGAGCGCATCGCGCTGCTCCGGACGGAATACTATGAGCTTACGGAGATCATGCGGACACTGCGCGTCTACGCAGAACGGGAGGTGCAATGAACAGAAAGCCGAGAAGAACCCGCGTCAGCGAATATACGCTTGACTTTGATAAGCAGATGCTCCGGCTGCTGACCGAGGAGACCGAACAGGCTGTCCGCGGTACAGAGCCGGAACAGCATCAGATCCTGCTCCGGGCGTTACGGATGGCATGGGAGCATGAGCTGACGCTGAATCAGCGGAAATATCTGCGCTGCTATTATAAGGAGAAGCTGCGGCTGCGCGAGATCGCTGCACGCTACGGCGTTGCGATCTCGACGGTACAAAGATCCATGCAAGGCGGCAAGAAAAAGCTGTATCATATTCTCTTTTATTTTCTCACTTGACATCCGCCGTAATTCGGAGTATAATGAAAGCAGATAAAGGCAGACAGGAGGCAGCGCAGCGTGGATGCAGAAGCCCTGCGGCTCTCGGAGCTGGAAACTCAGACCGAGGAGCTGGATAAATTGATCGGAAAGCTCACCGTGCAGCAGGAGCAGACCTCGGCGCTGCTGCATAAAACCGTCGCGGCATTTGAGGCGCTGCATAAGGAGCAGCACGCCGTTCTGGAACGGCAGGAATCTCTGATTGCGGAAACCGCAAAGCTTCAGGAGCAGGCAAATATGCTTTCGCAGCGCATCGAAGCGCTGGAAACGAATACGACTGCACTGAATGAGCAGGCAGCCGAACTGCAAAAGAATGTGGATGTCCTCTCCCGCGACATGGACAATGTGTATGAGGATATGAATGTCCTTTCCGCAGAGACGCGCAACCGCGGTATCAAGCTCAAGGAGGAGGTACAGCGCTTTCTCTGGGATGTGACGGAATCCCGCTATGAGGAAGATGACGAATCCGAAACCATGTGGTGAATGACAGACTGTTCCGGTTCGCTGAAGGCACAGTTGCGCTCATATTCTGATTTTACGAAACACACGCTGCTGTCCGCAGCTTTTGCTATGTGACTGCTCCTGAACAGCGGGGCGATGTTACAGAGCAAAAGCCGCGGTCAGCGGCTTTTTTTGTATCGCGGTGAATGTGTGCGCAAATGCAGCGTTCACAAAATTCCGGGCACTGACAGACTGAAAAAATTTCGGAAAAGTGTTGCAATCATCGCAGAAATGTGCTATACTAAATTAGTATGGGCAAGTGACAGAAATCAGCGGCCGCAGCCGCAGAAAGGAGTGACCTGCTTGTTTCATGATATACTGGAAAATTGGTGGAATTCCCTGTATAATGTCGTAAATTCGATCAGTCTGTCCGATTTTCTCGACATCGCCGTCCTGACCTATCTGATCTATATTGTCATCAAGTTTATCCGCGAAACACGGGCAGGTCAGCTCATGCGCGGCATCGTCGTAATCGTTGCGGCCTATTTCATCAGCTACTTCTTAAAGCTCCGTGTTATCAACTGGATCTCCGTCAAGGCGCTCAATGTCGGTGTCATTGCGATCATCGTCCTCTTTCAGCCGGAGCTGCGCCGCGTGCTGGAACGCTTCGGCACGACAACAGCCAAGCTCTCACGGCTTGCGCTCGGCGAAAGCGATGATGTCGTCAAGCAGTGGCACACTGCCATTCCGATCATCTGCGATTCCGTCGAGCAGCTCTCGCGCACCGCGACCGGCGCGCTCATCGTCATCGAGCGCGGCACCAAGCTCGGCGAACAGATCCTTAACGGTACTGTCATGAAGGCGCTCCCCAGTACCGAGCTTTTCGGCAATATCTTCTATAATAAAACCCCGCTGCATGACGGTGCCGTCATCATGCGAGACGGCATTATCTGGGCTGCCGCCTGCTTCCTGCCGAAGCCGCAGAAGGAGGAGCTGATCGACAAGCATCTCGGCTCGCGGCACCGCGCTGCAATCGGCATGAGCGAAAACTCTGACGCAATCGTCATCGTCGTCTCGGAGGAAACCGGCCAGATCTCCGTTGCGGAGGACGGCATCCTCACCCGCAACTATACGAAAAAATCCCTCGCAAAAATGCTCACCTCCGCGCTGATCCCGCAGGAGAAGGATTCGTGGCGCACCAAGACCATCAAGCTGCCCGCATTCCTTCGGAAAAAGCATTCCGTTCAGCAGCAGCTCCCGGAGGAATCCGGCGATGCCGCAGAAGAAGTGCAGCAGGCCGCGGAGCTTCCAGCAGAGCCGGATGCACAGTCCGCTCCCACGGCGGACAGCGGAAAGGAGGAATAATCGGTGCCGGACAACAAGACGCTCTCCGCAATCAAAAAGCGTACCGCAGCCTTGCATCTTCCCAAGCTGCGCAAGCTCAGCCGTGCCGATATCATCACGCTGATCGTATCCTTTGCGATCGCACTGCTGCTCTGGACCTATATCGCCGCAAATGTCATGCAGGAATATACCGTGCATCTGAATAAGATCCCGGTGTCGGTCGATATCACGAATTCCCGCGCCGCCAGCTACAGCCTGAACCTCACACCGGAATCACTCGCCGCGCTCGAAGATATCACGGTTGACGGCACGGTCACCGGTTCGCGCTCCATGTACGGCGCACTGAAATCCTCCGATGTGGTCGCGTATGTGGATTTCAACAGCACCGTTGCCGCGATCATCGGCACACAGACGCTCCCGATCAGGCTGCGGACGGTCAACGGCGAAGAGCTGACCAGTTTCACGCTCTCCCCCAGCAGCGTGACCGTGGATATGGACCGCTACGAAACACGCGAATTCCCTGTCAATGAGGCATCGGCTCCGTTCCTGATCCGCGATGACGAAACGCGCATCAATGAGAGCGAGATCTCCTTTGAACCCTCGACCGTGCAGATCTACGGTCCGAGCAGACGGCTCGCACAGATCGACCATGTCCGCGTGAACATCGTCAACTCCGAGGATCTGACACAGACAAAGACTTTCTCAGACTGCGCTGATTTCACGCTCGAGGACAGCGACGGCAATGAGGTCGATGCATCGTCCTTCAATGTCGGAACAACGCGCTTTTCCGTCCGGATCCCGGTCTTCTACACGAAGGAGCTGCCGGTCACAATCAATATTGCCAATCCGCCCACCGGCTTCGATACCGAGACGATCATGAAGCGCATCCGCATCAATGCAAATGATGTGTATACGCTGCCGGGCTACGGAGACAACAATCTCAAAATCACGATCGAAACGACTGATCCGGATAACAAGGCAACGCTGGATGCACTCGAAACATGGACGATCGAATCGCTGGCGCTGTCGCAGCTTTCCCTCACGGATTCCGTCAAGGTTCCCGTTACCATGCCGGAGGGCTTCTCAGACAGCTCGCATATCGACTCTGTCAATATCACGCTCGACAGCACCGGTCTGGAAACAAAACGGCTCTGGATCAAGAACAGCGACATCCTGCTCATCAATCCGAATCAGCGCTATAATTACGCGCTCGAATCGCCCGGCGGCAATACGCTCGTGACGCTCGTCGGCACACAGGAGGAGCTGGACAAGGTCGATGAGAACAATATCAAGAGTTCCGTCAATCTCGTCAATATCTCGGTCTCGACCGAGGGCGTCTATTCGCAGCGCCTGACGGTCAAGCTGCCGGAGACGGTCAGCGGTGTCTGGGTGAGCCCGGAATCCACGGTCAGTATCCAGGTCTCTGTTTCAAACACATAATGAAGAACGGAGCGCAGAGCATTCTGCGGTCCGTTTTCTTTGCAGTATCGGCGAATTGTTCATGTCGAACAAAAAAAGATGTCCGGATGTCCGTGCAATGAGAAAGATGTCATTTTTTGTATGAATCCCTTGCATTTTTCTGCAAACTATATTAAAATAAAGAGTGGACTGTTACAGTCCGGAACACCCCAAAATATATATAGAAAAGGAAGGTAATCAGATGGCAAAGGCACGCAGCAGACATGGATTGCTCACATTTCTCGTTCGGCTGACCGTTCTTGCAATCGTCACGATGATCCTCGTGAGCTACGGCAGGAAGCAGCTCAGCAAGGTCGCCTCCAGCGACGAATATCCGTCCACCAAACAGCAGTATGAACAGGCAGTCAGCGAGCAGGGTGAGAACGCTGCGCTGAAATCTGTCCTGGATCCGAATGCGGCGAATCAATCGCCCGTTTCCCCGGTCAATCATCCCGAACCCGAAACGGCAAAGCTCGTGCTGAAATCGGATGCGGTCGCAGCGACCGCAGAAGCGCCCGAAGAACAGCCTGAGACCGAGATCATCGAATTCAGCGAGCCGCTCTTCCGCGGAAAGCTCATCAAGGTCAAGGATCCCTCCCGCGTCTATACCGCTGTTTCCGGCCCGCTCGGTACACCGACCTCCGCCGGCAAGCCGATCCCGACCATGATCGAGGAGCACGGTGCGATCGCTGCCGTCAATGCGAACGGCTTCGTCGATCCGAACGGCATGGGCAACGGCGGTCTTCCCGTCGGCATCGTCATCTCAGACGGCAAGCTCTGCTTCGGCGATCTCAATACCTCCTATGATCTCTGCGGCATCGACAAGGACGGCAAGCTCCACTGCGAATGGCTCACCGGCCAGGAAGCACTGGATATGGGCATCCGCGATGCAGCCTGCTTCGGTCCCTCGCTGATCCACAACGGCGAAAAGCGCAGCATGGCCGGAATGTACGGCGGCCTCAATGCCCGCACGGTCATCGGTCAGGCTGAGGACGGCACCATGATGCTCCTGCTGATCGAGGGCAGACTCTTTACGAGCATCGGCATTAACTATGAGGATCTCGTTGATTTCTGCTATGATCTCGGCATGGTCGAAGCAAGCAATATGGACGGCGGCGCCTCCTCTGTCATGTATTATGAGGGTGAGCAGGTCACGATCGTCTCAACACTCTACGGTGCGCGCAATACGCCGAACTGCTGGCTCGTAGCACCCGAAAGCTGACAGAAAGGAGAGATCACGAGTGGAAGAACAGAAAAATCAGCGCCCGGCCGCCGAAGACCGCAGCGCAAAATCCCGCGCCCACCGCTATCCCGATGCCGCACGCAGAAGGCGCCCCGCAGACGGCACACACAGTGCCGGCGAGCGCAGACGCCGACCGGACGGCAGCCCCGCTCCGGAACGCAGACGCCGCGTCCCCGATACGGCAGAGGCCGCAGCCCGCAGAAGATCCGCCGGTACGCGCTCAGCCGCCGATCCGCAGCGCCGCAGAGCGCCGCATAACAGCGCCCGCCGCGCTTCCGGCCGCCGCAGCACCTCCGCTGCCCGACGGATCCCGTATTTCAGCTCGATCATTTTCGCGATTATCCTTGTCATCTATGTCATCATCTTTGTTCTCGTCATTCAGGCTATGGTGAAGCGCTCCAAGACCTACCTCGCCGAGCGCGAAGCCTCACAGCCGCAGTACAAGATCGAGGAGTATATCGCCAATCTCACCGACGGACTCTATGCCGATATGGTCAAGCAGGCTGCCGCCGGACTGAAGCTCTCGGAATACGAAACGCCCGATATGCTCGACGATGAGCTGAAGGTCTCCGTAGACGATTCTGCAAAGTACAGCTGGCAGAAGACCCCCGATTACAGCGATACCCGCCCGAATTACTATATTCTCCGCAATGAGGAAGCGATTGCGACAGTCGCGCTTGAGCGCTCCGGCTGGACGGAAAAATACAATCTCCCGCTCTGGCAGGTCGGTACGCCGGTCTCCGTCATGAATGTCAGCGCAAAGCCTGCATATACCGCGGTCATCACTGCGCCGTCCGATGCAAAGGTGACGATCAACGGCATTGAAATCGAAGAGAATCTCTTTACCGAGACCGATGCGGAGCTGAAGCTGACACCGACTGAGCTGGGATACGCCAATCAGCCCTCCTCCAAGACCTGCGAGATCACCGGACTGTTCCTCTCTCCGAAGATCGAGGCTGTCGATTCCGCCGGCAGAACGCTCACCGCTGAAACCGAGCCGGATCCCAACGCCGCAAGACAGGAATTTTTCTTCCCGCACGCTGATGAGCCGAATCCGGATGAGGCACTGCTCGACCGCATTGACAAGCTCACGCACGCATATATGGATTATGTCATCAACACGCACTGCACCGTTGAGGTGAATCTTGCAAACCTCTCGAACTATATGCTCCCCGGCTCTGATTTTGCAAATCTCATGAACAAGATCTCCGGCGATGTCTGGTACAACAATGATCCGAATATGCGTGAGGATCATGTGATTGAGGTGCAGCATCTGCGTAAATATTCCGACAATCTCTGCACTGCGGATGTGCATATCGAATCGACGATTGGTAAGGTCGCGGTCAATGATTATATCGTCACAATCCGCTTTGTCCTCGTCAATAACGGCTACGGCTGGTATTGCTCCAATTTTGAGCTTTTCCCGAAATAATATGCATCAGAACGGCCGCCGGTTTCAGAACCGGCGGCTTTTTTGCGGCCTTTTCCGATCTTCAAAACAGCGGTATCTGCATATTTTCACGAGAATCTGCAAAATGTGCATTGAATTCTGTGCATGAATATGGTATCATGAAAATGCGGCAGGATATCCGAAAGATGAATCCGCAACCGGCATTCTTCCGCCGGATGCATAAAAGACAGAACACGAAAAGAATCTGCCGCCATACTGAACAGGGGGATTATCATATGAAAAAGCGACTCAAGCAGGCTGCTGCGGCAGCGCTGAGCGGCATCATGCTGCTCTCCGGTCTGGCCATCTGGCCGGATTCCGCGCTCACGGTCTTCGGCGCTGACTGCGTCATCGACACGGGCAAAACACATCAGTACATCCGCGGCTTCGGCGGCATGAACCATCCGGAATGGCAGTCCGTCAACACGCAGTACGGCGCCAAGGGCGACATGACTGCCGAGCAGGTGCAGACGGCATTCGGAAACGGTGAAAACGAACTCGGCCTCACCATCCTGCGTATCTTCGTCAGCGATGACAAGAACGCATGGGGCAACGCGATCCCGACCGCGAAACGCGCACAGGCGCTCGGTGCGACCGTCTTTGCAACGCCGTGGAACCCGCCGGCAAGTATGCGCAGCGCGGGCGGCAAGGGCCACACATCCGGCCTGTATGTGCTGAACAACGGTGCCGAGGCCCAGTACGCACAGCACCTCAACAGCTTCGTCAAGTACTGCGAGGGGCAGGGCGTCAACCTGTATTCCATCTCCGTGCAGAACGAGCCGGACTGGTCGTCTGAATGGACATACTGGTCGCCGGACCGCGCGACGAACTTCATCGCGAATTACGGCAAGGCCGTCAAGGAAGGCACCAATGCCAAGCTGATGTCGCCTGAGAGCTTCCAGTACAGCTCCGGCGATCACGGCAAGACCTATTACAAAAAGATCCTCGCCAATTCGGCGGCATTTGCGAACTGCGATCTGTTCGGTACACACTTCTACGGCACGCAGCGCAGCCAGATGGACTTCCCGGAGCTGGAAAGCTGCGGCAAGGAGATCTGGATGACAGAGGTCTATGTCCCGAACTCCGATGCGAACTCCGCTGATATCTGGTCGCAGGCGCTCCAGGCAGCTGAGAACATCCACAATGCAATGGTCGTCGGCAACATGAGCGCATATGTCTGGTGGTACATTCGCCGCCAGTACAGCTTCCTGTGGGATGACGGCAGAGTCTCCAAGCGCGGCGCGGCAATGGCACAGTATTCCAAGTGGGTGCGTCCGGGTGCATACCGCCTTGAGACCACCGAGCAGCCGACCGGCAATGTCCTCTGCTCCGCATACAAGAACGAGGACGGCAGCGTTGCAGTTGTCGCGATCAACAAGGGTACGAATCCTGTCACGCAGAGCTTCACGCTCTCCGGCGGCGAAAAGGTCTCTGAGGTCAATGCATGGCATTCCACCTCGACCGAGAATTTCCGCTCCTGCTCCGTTGCAAGCGTCAATGACTCCGGCTTCACCGCTCAGCTCCCGGCGCAGTCCGTCACGACCTTTGTCGTCAGCGCAGGCGAACCGGAACCGGATCCGGACGGCTATCTGTTCCACTATACATTTGAAAAAGGCACAGAGGGCTTCACCGGCCGCAGCGCTTCCGTCGCAGTCTCGTCCTCTGAGCATTTCGCAGGCAATCAGGCGCTCGAATGCACAGACCGTACCGCAACATGGAACGGCGCAACGCATACGATGCCCAGCACATTCAAGGCAGGCCAGGCCTACAGCTTCAGCGCAGTCGTCAAACAGAATACAAGCGATGTCGAAAAGATGCACTTCTCCGTGCAGTATTCCAACGGCGAAACGACAGTCTATGACAAGATCGACACGCAGCTCGTCCCGAAGGGCGAATGGACACAGCTTGCCAATACCAGCTATACCATTCCCGCAGGCGCGAAGGATATCCAGTTCTACTTTGAGACAGACGGCGATGAGGGCACAACTACCAGCTTCTATGTCGATGAGGTCATCGGCGCGCCGGAGGGCAAGGTCATTGACGGCCCGCATCCGGATGTGCCGGAGCCGAAGAACTATAAGCTCGGCGATCCGACCGGCGACGGCATCATCACCGCAGCGGATCTTACGGCAGCAAAGCTCGCGGCCAAGGGACTGACCACCGATGCAAGCATAAAGAAATTCTCCGATGTGGATGTAAGCGGCACGGTCGATGCAGACGATCTCGACTGGTTCGTTAAGTATCTGACCGGTCAGGTCAAGGAGCTCCCCGAAGCAAAGGAGCAGCCGCAGGCAGCAATGCGTTCGATCTCCGTTTATACCGCGGCCGTCAAGAATTCTCTGGTAGAATATGAGCCGGAATCCGAGCGCAGCCAGAAGGCCGGCGTCAAATATCCTGAGATCAAGAAGGAAACCTATTTCTCCAAAAAGGCGAACAAGAACAAGCCCTATAACATCATGCTCCCCGCGAACTATGATCCGAACAAAAAGTATCCGGTGCTGTATCTTCTGCACGGCTACTATGAGGACGAGGATCGCATGATCCTCAAGGGCAACAATCCGCCGATCCCGACCAGAGAGATCATCACCAATGCGATCGCAGCGGGCGAGGCAAAGGAAATGATCGTCGTTGTCCCGTTCGTGTTCACGAGCGCGACCATGAACGGTCCGAGCGGCATGAACAATGAGAGCAATGCGGCATATGACGCATTCGTTGACGATATCGTTGACAGCCTGATGCCGCATATCGAGAGCAAATACAGCGTTGCAACAGGCCGCGCCAATACCGCAGTGACCGGCTTCTCCATGGGCGGCAGAGAGTCGCTGCTCATCGGCATCAAGCACGCTGACAAGTTCGGCTATGTCGGCGCGATCTGCGCAGCACCCGGCGTCACCGGCCCGTGGAAATGGTCGAGCGAGGAAGCGGCACCGTCGCTCATCCTCATCACCGGCGGCACGAATGACCAGACCGTCGGCCTGCAAACGCCGGAGGGCTATCACAAGAACTTTGACAGCGCAGGCACACCGCATCTCTGGCATGTTGTAAACGGCGGCTATCACGGCGATAACTGCATCCGTGCGCACATTTACAACTTCGTCCGCATGATCTTCAAAGCATAATATGAACGAACCGTCTGCTCCGGCAGGCGGTTCGATTTGCATATTTTTCCGCCGCGGCGCATATGGATTTGCAGAGGGGGCGGGAATATGGAAGAACTGCCGGAGCGCGAGCCGCTCCATGATGTCATCGCGGCGCAGGGAATTCTGGTCGTTGTCATCGCAATCGGCGTTGTCGTGCTGAATATCTGCGCGCCGGAATACTGCGCGGCGCTGCTCGCGGAGCTGCACGCAATCGCGGAGCGCAGTCCGACGCTGGAATCCCTGCTGCAATCGGTCACGGAATGGTTTGTTTCCATATCGGCGGGATGACGGTCGCGGTGGATTTCACCGCTCCTGCGCTGCTTGCACTGCTGCTGCTTGTTCTGCCGCCGCACGCGGTCATGCAGACGCTCGCCGCCGGACTGCTGCATGAAGCGGCGCATCTGACTGCGATTGCCGCACTGCGCAGAAAGCCGCTCTCTCTGCGGATTTCCGCAGCGGGATTGCAGCTGACCGCTGCCGGAACAGCAGTCATGCCGATGCGGATATTCGCCGTGATCCTGCTGGCGGGGCCGCTTGCAAATCTGCTCTGTGCGGGGGGATTTCTCGCTGCCGGAATGCAGGGCGCTGCCGCCGCGAATCTGTCACTCTGTCTGTTCAATCTGCTGCCATGCCGCAGCACGGACGGCGGGACATTGCTCTATGCCATGCTGGAGCAGCGTTTTCTGCCGCATTCGCCGGAGCTGCCGCGCCGGATTCTGCAGCTGCTCTGTACGGCTGCTGTCGCGCTGATCGGGCTGTGGATGTGCTGCGCCGGCCTGCGGAATCTGTCGCTCGGAGCGATGCTGGCCTATCTGCTGCTCGCGGAATATCTCACCGATTAGACCTGTGTCACACATACAAACCGGGATTTGGCGGTGCTTCTAACGAAGCTATGTGGGGGCGCTGCCCCCACA
>CAMOOV010000050.1 GCA_946621745.1 uncultured Ruminococcus sp. | reverse complement strand
CCTTTACAGTGCGCGGCAGCTCACATCGGCGCGTGATACCACAAAGCTGCTCTCTTATGCGATGACCGTTCCGCGCTTTGAGAATATCGCCTGCGCAAACGGCTTTACGGCGGCCAGCACGCCCTCGACGGAACGGGCAGAGGATGCATGGACATGGAAGCACTCGAATCTCTTGGTCGATGAAAACGATGAGTATTACTGCAACGGTGTCCGCGGCATCAAGACCGGCAATTCGCAGGAGGGCGGCAGATGCCTCGCCTGCAAGGGCTCGCGGGACGGCAACAATTATCTCGTTGTCACGATGAATGCACCGATGGAGGATCCGGAGGGCAACAGTCACTTCTATCATCTCGACGATGCGCGGAACATTCTCGAATGGGCATTCGTGCATCTGTCCTTCACCGATATCCTCAATGAGAATACGCAGCTCGGCGAGGTTCGTGTGCGGAATGCGGATGAGGTAGACTATGTGCTGGTGCGGCCGACATCCGGTTATTCCTGCATCTGGTGCGATACCATTGATATCAACAGTGTACAGCAGATCAGCGACTGGGCGGACGAAGTCGAAGCGCCGGTCAAGGAGGGCGACAAGCTCGGCAAGGTCATGCTGAAATATTCCGGCGAAACGCTGGCCGAGATTGATGTGGTTGCATCCTCGGATGTCGGGCGGTCGTTCTGGAAATACAATCTCAGCGAGATCCCCGGCTTCTTCCGTTCCAAGTATCTCAGGGCAACATGGATTTTGGGTATTGTTCTTTCTGTTCTGTATATCGGTGCGTGTGTCTTCTTCACGATCCGGTATCATGAGGACAGAAAGCGCCGCGCAGCTGCCCGCGCCGGTCATCTGAACAGTCAGAAGAAATAATAAGAAGCAATCACACAGCAAAAGGCTAATTCAGCATTCATTTCGTAAACTAGGGCGTGTTGACACTAAAATAATATGCGGATTTTTGAGATGATTTTGTTCCGTTCAAGGCAAAAATCCGCAGGCGGGCTGTCGCCCGGCAAGGATTTTTAACGACGAACGGGGCAAAATCAGCCAAAAAGACGCGTGTTAGGCTTAGTGTCAACATGCCCTAATCGCTGAATGATCCTGAACAAATCGAACTGTTAATAAACAGCTCCGGGGACAATATTGCGTCCGCCGGAACTGTTCGCTTATCTCGTATACCGTTTCCTGAATACCGCAAATAATACTGCACCTGCGGCCGCTGCCATACCGCATAGGACCGCTGTAATTATGGGAAAACTACGATCCTGACTTGTTTCGGAGATGGCTCTGCTGGCAGTATATGTCGTTGACTGCGCATCACTGCTGTCCTTTTCGCCTGATAAAGATAGTTCTGAGCGGCTGCTTTCGTTCGTTTCCGCCGAACTCTCATCGTTTAGTGACAGAACAGGCAACTCGTCATTATCACTGCCTTTTTTCTCCGAAGCAGGCGGAGCGGAGTCAGCGCTCTCAGATGGAGCTGCACTCTTTTCGCCTGCTGATGTCTTTGTCGTTTCGGCTGCCTTGTTTTGCGCCGGTATTTCGGGTATCACAGGTGTCTCTTGCTCTGCCGGAATGTCAACGGCAGAGTTTGTTGTCTCTTCACTAGATTCCTCGACCGGTACGAACGGCAAATCAACCGCAGACGCATTCAGCGGAGCTTGCAGGCATACAGCGCTCAGCAGACCGAGCAGAAATATTCTGATTTTTCTTATCATATCGCACTCTTTCCTGTCATGAATATCGGCGGACAGCTTTTGTCTATCCGCCGATGTGCTGATACTTGTTCTACCGGTTGGGCGTCAAGGAACATTCGTCGGTTTCCAGGCTTTCTGTGATAACATCCTCCGCACAGTCAATCCCTTCCGACAGCAATCCCCATTCTCGGAATATTATGTCATTGTTCTGAAATGAACAGACGCAAATGAGATGTCCGTCTTTCTCATGTTCGTGAAAGGTGCAGCCGGCCGGCGTATCCTGTCCGGGAATTGCACAGAACGAATTTGGGGAGCGGGATAACCCGGTTCCAAGCAGTTTCAGATAGCTCTCCTTCCGCGTCCAGAGGCGTGTGAAAGGGTAAGCCGAATGCTCAAATTGATGCATCCATTCCAGCTCCGGCGGCTGAAAACAAAATGCTGCAGCTTCGGGATCTCCGCTTTGAAGTACTTCCGCATCCACGCCTACCGGCTGATCGGATACAGCGCAGACGGCCAGAGTTCCGCTGTGGGAAAGGTTGAAATGGATATCCGGGTTAGCTGCCAGCACCGGCTTGCCATTGGGCAGGCGGCGGAGCGTCAGATCTGCTGCGCCGGCATGACGCAGGGCATAAGCGAGCAGCAATCCGGCTCCGAGACAGAGCCTGCGGTCTCTTTCAAGGTAAAAGCGCATGATCTGTTCCCGGCGCTCTTCCCAGGGCAGCAATGCCATTCCCCGGGAAAACAGCGCCGGATCGGAGAGTGGCTGTACATCACAGATCCAGCAGGTTATTTCCATCCGTAATCCCCCCAACCACAGCGTTTTCGTGCGCCCGTCTTCACGATATGTCGAAGTATCCAAGTCCCTTCATGGCATTCATAAAGCTGCGGATATAATCTTCCGTCGTTGTCGGCCAGACAAAGCCCAGCCTGTAGAGCACCTGATTCGTGTATTCACGATTCATTTTAATCATGAATCTTTCTGTCTGTCCGGCTCCGATTTTGTACGCAAGCAGGCTTGTGAGAAGACTCACTTTTTCCGGATCATGCATCGCTGCGTTAAATTCCGCTTCAAATTCTGACGGCTCGGTAAATCGGACTGCAAGTCCCACATCGTTCATGGCATTGAATACACGAACCATGGCGATATACTGATCTGAAATCACATGGAACAACCTGCAATCGTCCGGTGTTGCTGACAACAGAACCGAAGCCTTTGCCACTGCATCAATCGGTGAAAATTCCATGGTGTCATCAAGGTGATCGTAAGAAGCACAGCCGAGCGCAGCATAAGCTCTCAGATTTCCCATGGCGGAATTGGTATTGAAGTTGACCTGAAATTCTCCATCGGAAAATCTGGCTGCCAGGTTGCCGTAACGGAGTATTTTGGCACACAGGCCTCTCTCTGCCACTGCTTCCAGAACTGCGCGCTCTGCGAGAAACTTGGAATGCACATATTTGTTGGTAAGATCCTGACCGACATACAGTGTCTTTTCATCGGACTCAAACCCTGTTTGGAGCCTGTCTTTGAATCCGAATTCCACTACGCTCATTGTTGAGGTCTGGATCATCCTGGCATGATTCTTCACACAGAAATCAATCACATTTCCGGCGCCCCCGACATTGATATCCTCAATGATGCTGTCATGGGCAAAATGCTTCACGACAGCGGCACAGTTAATCGCCGTGTCGATGCCTCTGCCTGACAGACCGTCAAACACAGTTTTGTCCGTCACATCGCCCACGCAGATGAAGAGCCTGTCGTTTACGAGCTTCTCATAGCTGTTGTCAAAATAATAGAACAGCAGGGAACAAAGCCGATTCCTTGCGGTGCTCTCATCTGATGCACGCACCAGACAGGTTACTTTGCTGTCAGTATTGTCAAGCAGCTCCCGCAGAATATGGATGCCAAGATACCCCGTCGCACCCGTTAGCAGCACATGGCCGAGCGGTTCCCGCGTGCCGTTCAAAAAGCGCTCCAGATCGTTATGCGCAAGGACTTCGTTCAGCTTTGAATAGTCATAGTTTTCGATCTCCGGATCGTTATACGCTTCCTCCTCTGTCTTTTCTTCCTCAAAGATTCCGGCCAGCGCCCTGGGCGTGGGATTTGCAAAGACATCACCGAACACGATATTGTATCCGTATTTGGCCGCTTCCATTACGACCTTTGTGACAAGCAGGCTCGTTCCTCCCAGTTCAAAGAAGTCCTCTGTGGCAAGCACATTCTCTATACCGAGCAAAGAGGAAAAGATCTCGCAGAAATCACTTTCCGCTTTGGTTCTTGCAGCTTCACCCTCTCCTCTGAAGATCTCAGGCACCGGAAGATTTTTAAGGTCGAGCTTTCCATTTGGCGTAAAGGGCATTCTGTTCAGCTGCATATAGGCCGTAGGCACCATGTATTGCGTAAGGGTTCTGGACAGCTCCTTTTTCAGCGCTGGTATATCAACCTTGCGGTCATTGGTAAACCAGGCGCAGAGGTGCTCAATTCCGTTGATTTTTACGATCTTTACGGCCACATACTTCATGCCCTCCTGTGCGCCTAACACAGTCTCCACTTCTCCAAGCTCTATGCGCAGTCCCCGCAGCTTGATCTGATTGTCCTTTCTTCCGATGATCTCCAGATAACCGTTATCCAGCCATCTGGCATAATCTCCTGATTTATAAACTCTTTCTCCCCTGAAACTGATGAATTTCTCTCTTGTCATTTCTTCCAGGTTGTTGTAGCCAAGGCCTACGCCCCAGCCGCCGATGTAGAGCTCTCCCACAACGCCTATGGGAAGCTCATTGCCGTCGGTGTCAACGATGTATTCCGTAACACCGGGTGTCGGCCGTCCGACCGTGATGCACGCATCCCCGGAGAGATCATGCTCATTGCATGAAATGGTAATCTCCGAAGGGCCGTAAATATTCATGGGGTGCGGAACCAGCTCCTTCAGCTTTTCCATCAGCTTTTCCGAATACTTTTCTCCGCCGCAGATCACGAGCTTTCCGTATTGCCTGAGCGCATCGCAGAATTTCTCTGAGCTGAGCAGCGTATAGATTCTTGAAGGTGTACCGCTGATAACATCCGTCTTTGTCTCGATCATCCTCTGGGCTAACAGCTCCGCATCGTTGCATTCCGATTCATTGGCCAGCACAAGTGTCAGGCCGTTGCTCAGGGCGAGAGAATATTCCATGACGGAGATATCAAAGGAAAGCGTTGTGATACTACAGTAAACGGAGCACTCATCCACCAGTGTCCGCACCATCTCCTTCCCCGGCATATCGGCGACATAGTGCGCCATGCCCTCGTGCGTAAGCATGACACCCTTCGGTCTGCCGGTTGAACCCGATGTGTAGATCATATATGAGATGTTGCGCTTGTCTATGGCGACATGGGGCTTTGTATCATCCGTCCCGTGAAGCAGCTCATCAATATCGACAGCGTTCCTGCCTTCAAATCTGGGCAGCATATCCGCAGTGGTAATTACAAAGCGTGCATCCGAATCTTCGATGACCAGGTTCACTCTTTCCGTGGGATAGGCAGGGTCAAAGGGAATATAGCCAAGACCTGCCTTACTTGCACCGAAAAAGGCAAACAGAGCCTTTGCGGTTCTGGGGAGCAGTACGAGAGCTTTCTCTCCGACCTTCGCGCCTCTTCGGATCAGTGCATTGGCGACTCTGTTGGCGAGGCTGTCGAATTCCTTGTAGGTAAATGTGCCGTCTGTTGCGATCAGAGCTGTATGCTCAGGATGAGCCGCCGCATTTCTCTCCATTCCTGTAAAGAAGAATGTATCATCGGGTACAGCCGCCTCTTCTGCCACAGTATGAAACGCTTCCAGAAGCTGTGTTTCCCTTTCATCCAGCAAGGATACCTTACGAAGCGGTGAATTACCGTTTCGCACGAACTGTTCCAGCACTCTCTTGTAGTAGCGGCATATGTTTTCCATGAGTCCGGAAGAATAGAGTGAATCATCATACTCGATTTCAAGCATGGGGCCGTTCTCATCATCTATGATTCGTGCGCTCACAGGGAACTTCGGCGGCATCTTCCCGCCGGTAGTGATCTTCACCAGCCCCGGCATCCGCATCGTATCCACGATCCCTCTCTGATACTCAAACATGATCTCCGCAGTATATCCCCATTGATCGGAGAAAACAGCAAAGGGATAATTCTCATGGGCAACGGCGCGATCAAGATCTTCTGCGGACTTCTTGATAAATTCGTCCACAGTTCCGCCGGACAATCCGGCAGCAAGCGGCAGGGTATTCACGAACATACCGTAGGTTTCCGCAAACCGCACATCCCCTCGTCCGGAGGAAATGGTGGAAATAAAGACATCATCGGAATTGGTAAGTCTTGCCACTGTGTAGTAAAATACAGAAAGGCAGAATGCCGCTTCGCTGACGCCTGTTCTCCTTACCGCTTCATCCATTCCTTTCTGGATTAAGGCGGTCTTTACCGTTGCTGCCATGCCGGGGGAATCAGCCCTGGGCAAATCCGGCGTGATTCTCGAAGGAGATTCATACTTCTCGAACAGTCTGACAAAATAATCATCAAATTCTTTGCTTCCTGCGCCGTCCAGAAACGCCTGCTGCTCCCTCACAAATACGGAATAATCTGTTTCGTTCTGCCCGATCCCGTCACCCGACAGCACCTGTCTCAGTTCTTTGATAAACAGATCCAACGAATAGCCGTCAAAAATAAGATGATGAAAGTCAGCATAAAGCCATGTTGCGCGCTCGGTTCTTACAAGCGCAAAGGCATACAGCGGGCCCTTTTCCGGATGAAAAGGCGTCATGTAGTCCGGCATGACAGTCTCGAACTGTTCTGCTGCCATATCCGTGACATTGATAACAGGCTCCGGGTTCTCATTCCGCACTGCCATCACCTGACCGTTTATGCTTTCAAAATGCACATTAACGGACGGATGCGCCTTGATGATCCTGCCGATCGCGTCTTTCAGTTTCTCGACAGATACCTCCCGTTCAAATTCAAACCATGTCGGGATATTGTAGAGCCTGCTGTCCGGCTTCTTCATGACCTCCAGATAGACGCCGAGCTGCGCGGCGCTTAACCGGTATGGCTCAAACTGTTCTGTTTCGTTTGACGCGGTGTCAGCCCACCCTCCTTTTGATCTCTGTATCAGATAGGTGAGTATTTCATTTTCCAGATCAATCAGCGTCATTCCTTTCAGCTGATCCGCAGTGATCTCTACGCCGTAGTGCTTGAATATGAGGGCGATCAGGCGAATGGCACCAATGCTTGTAAGGCCGAGGTGCGTCAGCGGCACATCGTAGGGGATATCCCCCGATCCGATCAAATCGCGCAAAAGGTCTTTCAGTGCTGCCCCAAGTACATTGTCTGCAATTCTTGTTTCCTGCTTCTCAGCAGCTTTCCTTTCGGCAGGCACGGGGAGCGCCTTCTTGTTAACCTTCTGATTCTGATTGAGGGGAATGGCGTCGATCTGCATGAACGCCTCAGGAACCATATAGGGCGGCTTCTGCTGCGCGATAAACTGTTCCAGCGCAGCAATATCAATGGGATTGTCGCCGACGACATAGGCGGCCAGATATTTTCCGCCCGATGCCGCATCAAAGGCCTGCACGGTGGCATCCCGGATGCCCGGATAGTCCCGGATAACTGCCTCTACCTCCGAAAGCTCGATGCGGAAGCCCCGGATCTTGACCTGACCGTCCCGTCTGCCCAAAAAGTCGATCTGTCCGTCCGCCGTCCACCGCACAACATCGCCGGTGCGGTATACACGCTCATAGCCCTCCTCCCGGGTAAAAGGATTTTGGATAAACACTTCTGCCGTCTTTTCCGGACGATTCAGATAGCCCCGGCCTACGCCGTGACCGGCGATCAGCAATTCTCCGGGAATACCCGGCGGCAAAAGGTTCATATCCTGATCTGCCACATACAGCCGGACATTATCCAGCGCTTTACCGATCGGCACGCGGGTATAGAGGCGATCCACACGGAATGCGGTTGTTAAAATCGTGCATTCCGTCGGACCGTAGCAGTTGTGAAACTCGAAAGACTTCCCCTCAACAGAGAGAGGGGCGAGGGCTTCGCCGCCGACAAACAGGTGTCTGAGTGTATGCCCGGTGTAGAATTCTGCAAACTGCCTGCCCACCTGCGTCGTCATGAAACTGTGGGTAATGCTGTTTACATCGAAATAGCGCTGAAGCGCCGGGAAGTCCAGCCGAATCTCCTCAGGGATAATGCAGACACACGCGCCCGTTGTCAGTGCCGGGTACATATCCATCATGCAGGCATCGAAGCCATAGCTGGCATACGCAGCGACTCTGGACTGCGCCGTCAGATCAAAATACCGGCGGTACCATGCGCAGAAATTGGTCAGGTTTCGATGCTCCAGCACCACGCCCTTGGGAACGCCTGTGGAACCGGAAGTATAGAGCACGATAAAACCGTCCTCCGGTTTCGGCCCCTCTGTTATCACCTCTGCCTGTGGCAGCGACGGAATCTCGTCCAGGCAGAGGACTTCGCCGTGATAGCCGGGAATCTGCTCCAGCAGGGTGCGCTCTGCGATCAGCAATTTCGCCCCGGCATCCGCAATCATGAATTCCAGCCGCTCAGGCGGATAGGACGGATCCAGCGGCTGATACATCGCACCGGACTTCAACACGCCCAGCGATGCCAGCGCCATATATTCACATCTCGGAATCAGTACGGACACCACATCCTCCCGGCCGATGCCCGCCCGCATGAGATATGCGGCGATCCGGTCGGAGATTTCATCTGCCTGTGCATAGGAATAACTGCGATCCTTATAAACCACTGCGGTGTGATCCGGCGTTTGCTTCGCCTGACGGCGGAATAATGCTGCGATGTCACAGTTTTCATAGGGAACGGCCGTCTGATTAAAGTTTTCGATCTGCCTGAGCTGTCTTTCGGGCAGCGTCATCAGTTCACCGGTCAGCGACAGCTCTGAATCCGCCAAGCGCCGCAGCCCCTCAAGGAACTGCTCGAAGAAATTCTCCATTATCACAGTGTCATACAGCCCGGAGGCATACTGAAAAAGAAACTTCACGCCGTCCGGACGCCTCCAGATGTTCAGACAGATATCCCAGGGAACCTGATTCGGGAACACGCTGAAATCCGTCTTCACACCGTCCTCCTGCTGAGGCCCCGGTTCGTGGAAATAGTTGATGCCCATATCAAAAAACGGATTGCGCGAGGAATCCCGTTCTTTGTAAAACTCGCTCAGCAGAGTCTCGAAGGGAACCTTATTGGTTCGGGTGACCTGCCGCGCTGTTTCTGCCGTGGCTGTGAGGTAGTCAGCGAGCGGCATGGCACGCTCCGGACGAATGCGCACCGGAACGGTGTTGACAAACATACCGATAATATCCTTAGCAGCGGCATCCCGCATATTGACGGGTATGCCGAGAACCACATCTTCTGCGGCGCAGTACTTTCCCAGTACGGCGGCGGCCACGGACAGCATTGTTTCAAAAACCGTCACGCCGTATCGCCGGGCACAAGCGGTCAGTGCTGATAACTCGTCCTTGTTCAGCGAGTGAGTCAGTTTCGCATCGGCCAAAGGCTGTCGATTCAGCCTAGGCCCCTTTGTGGGCATATCGCAGGACGGAATTCCATCCCGGAACATTTCCCGGTATAATGCCAATCCCCCGGACTGTTGTTCCGCATCTTCCGCTGTCATGTCGGAAACCGAACGCAGATCCGGATTCGCGGCCGGGAGGGAAGCACCGTGCAGGCACTGGTTCAGCTCCCGCATCATGGGAAAGAGACTGCCGCCGTCAAAGGCGATGTGGTGAATCTGCATATGCAGGGCATAACCGCCCTGCGTCAGGGGGTAGAGTGTCAGCCGCAGGGGAACACCTGCGTCGAGATCGAAGGGCATACCGGGCTCCGCTGCCAGTGTGTCAAAGGAATCCCGGTCAACAGTCTTTCCCATTCTGATCTCAGGCACATCATCCAGGAGAACACGATGTGGTACGCCCTCTCTGAGGGCATAGGCAGCGTGAAACGCTTCATGCGCACGGAGAATCTGCGTCATAGCCTCCATGATCCGTTCGGCATCCGCACCCTCGATATAGATTCCGATATTGATATTATAAAGAACGGAATCCGGGGCGAGCTTCTGCTCCAGATACATCCCGCGTTCCATGGCAGTCAGTGGATAGGCATCAGGGACATACAGCGGATTTACTCTTGCAGCATTCATATATTTAAACCATTCCTTTCCGGCACCGGAGCGGTATAAAACCGAGCAGGTACCATTCAATTTGAATATCACTCCCTGTATGGCATTATTACGAAAAATACCGGTGAATTACAAGACCGTTCGCAGTCATTATGTAAGAATATTAAGATAACCCCGCACGAAGCAGGAATTCTCACTCATGAACCGATCACCTTTGCAAAAGGTGCATCCGGCTCTCGCCTTCTGCTTATTTGAGACTTCGGTATGTGTCTTTCATTACTCATCTGCTATTTTCCCTTTCTCAATTCTTGGATAACTGTATTATACCCGATTATAAGCGGGTTGTCAATAAAAAAGTCAGCAATAGATTCATCATGTTCTGCTATTGGGCAAAAACGGGTTATAAATACTCCACAAAAGATTGCAGAATAGATTAAATATAGCAGCCGACCTATGCCGACTGCTTTCCTGATTATCATGCCATTTCAAACATACGCTTAAAATGCTTTTTGGAGAACGAGATCAGCTGTTTGCTTCTCACGGATACGATAAATACATTATTGAGACTGTCGATGCAGTGTTTCGGGATAACGCTTTTTCAGCTGATTGACTTTTTTGGCGCGGTTTGATATAATAACCGTAGTCGGCGTGTCAGCAGCCAAATCTTTCTATGAAGGGAGCCGCTCTATTATGGGCTTAAAAGATTATCTCAGAAACAGTTTTGATATACATTATAAGACAGATGACGGACTGAAATACCAGATCACCGGTAATGAGATCAAGATCACCGGCTATACAAAACAAGTGCAGATCACAGAGATTCCGTCCTTTATTGACGATTTGCCCGTTGGTATCATTTCCGGCCTGCAAAGCATTCCTGTCGCGGGAGAGCTGCACATTCCGAATACCGTCCACACCATATGTATGAATGCGCTGAATATAACGAAGTCTGTCACAAAAATCATTCTTCCTGACAGCGTGAAATATATTGATGCAGCAGCATTCAGCTTTAGTGAAGCTCTGGAAGAAATCCGCTTTCCGGAGGGAATGGATTTTTTGGATACACCGGAAGCGATATGCAGTAACTGCATCAAACTGAAAACTGTGTCGCTGCCTTCCACAATGAAACGCATTCCGGTCGGCATGCTGGATAGCTGTGAATCGCTGGAGCAGATCTTCATCCCCGATGATGTTGAGGAGATCAGCGATGTTGCTTTTATGTATGACGCAAAACTAAAAACGGTGCATATGCCCGCTTCCTTAAAAAAGATCGGCGAACTGGCGTTTTGCGACTGTGAAGCATTGGAGGAGATAGAACTGCCGAACGGTTTGGAAAGAATCGGAAAATCTGCATTTGCAGGCTGTAAATCCCTTTGCCGGCTTTCACTCCCTCTTTCGTTGAAACACATTGAAAAGGATGCATTTCAGGGCTGTGATGCACTGCCGGAACTCGTTATTCCACATGACTGTGAAATGCATCCAAAGGCTTTCGGCAGATAAACCTGATTACAGGTTTCATTCAGATCGTGTAAGTACAAAACAGTCTGCACAATTAAGGCAATACCGCACAGAGCTGGCGGTGCAGGATACTTACGGTCAAATATATTTGACCCGTCAGATTTTTCGTGCAAGATGACGGAAAATATGCAAGTAGATGCGCTGCCAAGCTGCCGGCCGGGCTCCGGTCGTCAGGCGGGCTTTGTGCGGTGTTGCCTTAACTAATCTGGCAATAAGCGCACGCATCATACAATGCAGATATCATAAAAACAGTCCGGTCAGAAACGCCGCGAGCGATGCCGCAAGCGCGACCGCAATCAGCGGCAGACCGAAATATGCGAGGATCAAAGCAACTCCGGTACCGACTGCCGCCGTCACAGTACTGCCGGTGCTGTAGAGGATCGCCGGAAAGGTCATCGCGCTCAGAACAGTATACGGAATATAATACAGAAAGCTGCGCAGGAACTGTGATTTAATCTTCTTCTGAAAGAAGCCGAACGGCAGTGCGCGGATCAGATATGTCACGCCTGCCATGACCGCAATGTAAATTGCTGTGCTCATGCTGCATCCTCCTTTCGAGGAAACAGCAGCGCCGCAGCAACGGATGCCGCAATGCCGCAGATGATAACAGCAAAGCCCTCCGAGAGCATCGGCAGTGCATATTTGCATACGATGCTCAGCGCCGCCGCGCAAAGCACAGCAAACAGGATGCTTTTCTGCTTTTTCGCGGGCGGTATGATGATCGCAATGAACATTCCGTAAAGCAGGATGCCGAGCGCAGCGGTCATGCGCGGCGGCAGCAGAGAGCCTGCAAATGCGCCGAGAAATGTACCACTCACCCACCCCGCCGTCGCAATGAGAATCATGCCGTACATATAGGGCGGCTCGATCGGCTCCTGCCGCGCCGCGCAGACACCGAAGATCTCATCCGTGATGCCGTAGGCCGCCGCGAGACGGTGCGGCAGACTAAACCGCGGGCTGAGCTTCTGCGAGAGCGAGAGCGCCATCAGCGCATATCGGATGTTAATTGTCAGCTGCACCAGCGCCATTTCCGCGAGCGATCCGCCCGCCGCGATCACGCCGACGCCGGCGGTCTGCCCGGCAGAGGTCAGATTCAGCAGAGAGATCAGCGTCGCCTGCAAGGTGCTGAGTCCGGACTTGACCGCGAGAATGCCGAATCCGAATGAAACGGATAGATAGCCCAGCCCGATCGGAATGCCATGCAGCATTCCGCGGCGGAACAGTGCTCCAGTTTTCATGCTAAACTCCTTCGGAATATATTTTCAGTGCAAAACAATTCTGCCCGGCTATGCAGGCAGAATTGCGCGTGATTATGTTGTTTTTCATTCAAAATCCGGCTGACCGAACTCGATGCCGTCATCGTCCATTTTTGTGATAAATGCGAGCGGCTCGACGCGGAGTCCGCGGGCGCGCAGCATCGTTCCGCCCTCCTGAAAGCCCTTCTCGACCGCAACGCCGACACCGACTGCCTCCGCACCGGCCTGCGCGATCAGGTCAAGCATCCCCTCGATCGCATTGCCGTTCGCGAGGAAATCATCAATGATCAGCACACGGTCATCCGAATGCAGATATTCGCGCTCGACCACGACCGTGTAATCCGAAGCGTGCGTGTACGAATGCACCAGCGTCTGATACAGCATTCCGGTCACATTGCTCGAAAGATGCTTCTTCGCAAACAGCACCGGCACATGAAGCGCCGTGCCTGCTGCGAATGCAAGCGGTATGCCGGAGGATTCGATCGTCAGGATCTTCGATACACCGGTGTCCCCGAATTTTGCAGCAAACTCCCTGCCCATCTGCATCATGAAATCCGCGTCGATCTGATGATTCAGAAACGATGATACTTTCAGAACGGCGCCCGGCAGCAGGCTGCCCTCTGTGCGGATCTTGTCCTCCAGTGCTTTCATAGCGTGATCCTTTCCGGCATCAGCGGCCGTATGCTTCTGCGAGCTTCTTGAATGCGGGGAGACTGCGCTCGATCATTTCGGTTGTGACACAGTATGCGATTCGCACGAATCCCTTGCAGCCGAACGAATCCGACGGTACGAGCAGCAGCTCAAAATCGCGGGCCTTCTTGCAAAATGCGTTTGCATCCGGCTCCAGCGCCTCGACCCAGAGATAGAATGCGCCGTCCGGATAGATGCACCGATAGCCGTAATCGGTCAGATTCTTGTAGAGCAGATCACGGTTTCTGCGGTAGATCGAAAGATCGGAGGTTTTGCCGAGATTTGCTGCGATCACGCGCTGTGCAAGGCTCGGTGCGCAGACATAGCCGAGCGCTCTGCCCGCGCCGCAGACTGCCGCATAAACAAGCCGGCTGTCCTGCATTTTCGGCGAGACGAGAATATAGCCGATACGGTCGCCGGGCAGCGAGAGCGACTTGCTGAACGAATAGCACACAAAGGTATTGTCGTAAAGATTCGGCAGATACGGCACAACGGTATTGTCATCGTAGACCAGCTCACGGTAGGGCTCATCAGCGATCAGATAGATCGGGTGGCCGTATTCCTGCTCTTTTTCGTGCAGGAGCTTGCAGAATTCTTTGAGATTCGCCTCGGTGAACACAACGCCCGTCGGGTTGTTCGGTGTATTGACGATGATCGCCTTGGCCTCCGGCGTGACAAGCTCCGCGAAGGCTTTCAGGTTCATCTGGAAATGCGTAAGATCTGCGGGGATCACGGTCAGCTTTCCGCCTGCGGATTCCACAAATACGCGGTACTCCGGGAAGAACGGCGCAAAGGTCATGACCGTATCGCCGGGGCAGACGACCGCATTCAGCGTGACGGTCAGCGATGCCGCTGCGCCGCAGGTCATGTAGAGATCCTGCGCGGAAACGCCTGTGCCGAATCTGCGGTTGATGTCATCCGCGACAGCCTGTCTGACCGGCTCCGCACCGACCGCAGAGGTATAGCCGTGCAGCAGAACGGAATCGGTCTCATCCATCAGCGTACGCATCGTATCATGAACGGACTCCGGTGCCGGAACGCTCGGATTGCCGAGGCTGAAATCAAATACATTTTCTCTGCCGATCTCGGCGGCGCGGCGGTTGCCGTATTCAAATGTCTCACGGATCACGGAAGGCGCCTGACCGAGAGCCAGCATGGACGCCTGATAGGGCTGAAATGCCATAGGAATTCCTCTTTTCATTTTGAATTATGCAGAACATTCTGCTTTTATTATCATACCAGAAATCACGGATTTTGTCAACTATTGGCGGCTTCTTTCACTGTCGCTTTTCCAGCTTGCTGACGCGCAGGATCAGATATTCGATCTTCTGTCCGTCATGCTCGCCGCTGGTCTTCTCCAGCAATCCCTCCACTGTGACCGTCTCATAATCCTCAAAGCCACTGAAATCCTTCCAGTCCAGCTCAAGGCCGATGACAGCGCCGATGACGAGCCGCGCGCACGTCATA
>CAMOOV010000049.1 GCA_946621745.1 uncultured Ruminococcus sp. | reverse complement strand
CCTTGTCTCACGGCAAAAATCCTGCGCATCTATTCTTCAAGATTTAATTGGCACACCAATATATATAGTTGATTTCAAGCCAGTATACCACAAAAACCGCAGCTTTGTCAAGCCCAGCCGGTTCGGCAGAGCCGACAGCTGTTGTGCGAAAGACACGGTTGCGCTCACGGCTTCATCTTGCCGAATACACCCCGCTGTTCGCGGTTTTTGTTCAGGAACCACTGACTCAATCAGGTCGTAAGGATCACCCAAGTAAGCAGGATCTGTCAGATAGTATGAAAACTCCTTGCCGGAACGACGCCCGACAAGGAGTCTTCATATAGTATAGCGGATGATATGCAGACAGCTGTGCCGCCAAGCCGTAAACGGGCTTTATGCGGTGCTGCCTTAATGCTTGGGCTGATAAGGCGGCTTTTCATCAGGCGGATCGGGTGCTGTTTCGTCCTGCATCCCGTCGGGATGATCCTCCTCTGTTTCGACGGTATTCGCCTTCGGTTCCGGCATATCGTAGGGGCCGCGCACCTGCTTACAGCGCGGATCCTCCGGCGGTTCATCTTTTTTCCCGCGCTCCCGCAGATCATCAACCCATTTTGCAAGCCGCGGTGTCACGATCGCAATGACCGCGACGGCGGCAAAGATCAGGAAAAATTTGCCGAGAAACCGCAGCAGAACCGGCGTAATATTGACACGCTCCTCCGTTTCCTCAGCGAGCATCACAAGCTGCATCATGGCAGACACGGCGATCCCTCCTTCTGAACGAAAACGGCATAGGGCGGATCACCGGTGCGGTTCGGGAATCTGCACTGTAAAACAGTATAGAACCGGCTGTCGAGTGAGGCGAGAAACGCGTCAATCGCATCGCGCTCGGAATAGCCGTTGACGCCGCCGTAATAGATGCAGAGCGAGAGCCAGCCGCCGGGCTTTAAGAGCCGGAGCGCTGCTTCGAGCGCAGCAATGCTGGTATCGGCTTTTGTAAAGACGGCATGATCGCCGCGCGGCAGCCAGCCGAAATTGAAGACGATGCAGCTGACAGAATCCGCCTCTGCATACTGCTCCATATTGGCATGACTGTCGAGAATCAGCTCTGCACGGAGTCCGTTTTCCGCAAGGAGCTTCTGCGCAGAGTCAATCGCCTCCTGCTGGATATCAAAGCCGAGCACTCTGCCCTCGCTGCCGGTCAGCTCGCAGAGCAGCTTTGTATCATGTCCTCTGCCGCAGGTCGCATCAATGCAGAGATCGCCGGGGCGGATCTGCGCACGCAGAAACTGATGTGCAAGATCCAGCACGCCGAGCTGTCGTTTCGGTTGCTTCATACATAAAACACTTCCATATCATCGAGGCGCAGACAGGCGAGCTTTCCGCCTGCTTCATGAAAGACCGCGCCGCAGTCGATGTTGATATAGGTATCAGTAAACAGTACCTCCGCCTTGCCGTGCATCTGCGGATAGGTGAGCGTCGGGGTATGGCCGAAGATGAGCGTTTTATCCTCATAGAACCGGTCGTTCTGCATCGGCCTTGTATTGATGAATGCTTCAACGGGATAGGACGAGAGCGGCAGCGCAGGATCGAAGCCCTCAATGCCGCTGTGCGTCAGGACAAACTTTCTGCCGTCGGGCATGGTCAGCTCTTCATAGGCACGAAATTCATGGAGATATGCAAGCAGCTCGGCTCTGCGCGGCGGCTTGAGCGCGAGAAACTGATTCATTGTGATAAGACCGCCGTTCTGCATCCATGCCGAATAATATTCAAGTCCCTGCGGCGTATAGAACTGCATGATATTTGCAGGCGTTGCCTCAGCAGGCAGCCCGTCAATGCAAAGCATCATGATGACCTCATGATTGCCGAGCAGCGGATAGACATTGATGCGCTCCATACAGTCGAGCAGCAGCGGGACGGGCGTGTCGCCTCTGTCCACGAAATCGCCGAGAATATAGAGGTCATCCTGATCGGAAAATTCGATCTTGCGGAGCATTCTGCGGAACAGCTCATGACAGCCGTGCAGATCGCTCATGACATAGATCAAGCACACCCACCTCCTTCTGCATGGAATGATGCATTCAGTTCAGGTTCCCGGTATGGAACATCAGTACGGAAAGCGCGGTCAGCGGCGCGGTTTCGCAGCGCAGGATCCGTTTTCCGAGCCAGACGGAGCGCACGCCTGCGGCCGAGAGCATTGCGATCTCCTCCGGATCAAATCCGCCCTCGCTGCCGACGCAGATCCCATAGGACTTTGCATCCTTCTGCACCTCGGAAAATGAGATGCCGCCGTCCTCGTAAAGCACGAGGGGGACATCAAGATCCCGCATCCGTTCTGCGGCAGATCCGAGGGAATGCAGCGGCGCGACAACGGGAATGATGCCTCTGCCGGACTGCTGTGCGGCGGCCTGCGCAATACGCTGATAGCGCGGGAGCTTTTTCTGGAAATCGCCGCTGCTCATGCGGGAGACACAGCGCCGCGTAAGGACGGGCACGATCTCGGTGACGCCGAGCTCAACGGCTTTCTGGATGATCTGTTCGAGCTTATCTGCCTTCGGAAGCGCCTGAAAGAGCGTGACGGTGACGGTCGGCTCGGCGCAGCAGGGCTCTTCGGAGAGAATGCGCAGCTGTACGGCATCCGCAGTCACGGATTCGATTTCGCAGAGATAATCTGTGCCGCAGGAGCAGACAGTCAGCTGCTCGCCGGGACGCATCCGCAGGGAGAAGCCGATATGACGGAGATGCTCGCCGGTGAGCCGGGGCTGCTCCGGAGAAAATGCATCCTCAAAAAATCTTGGCATGGCCGAACGGCCTCCTTTATTCATAATCTTTTCTATTATAACACATTCTGCATAAAATTGCAAGTGTGCGGAGCCGGCAGAGCATGGCACGCAAGCTGCCTGCATATCTTCCGTCATCTTGCACGAATACTCCTTGCCGGGCACCAGCCCGGCGGCGTCATTTTCATACAATCTGACGAAAAATCTGACGGGTCAAATATATTTGACCGTAAGTATCCTGCACCGCCAGCTCTGTGCGGTATTGCCTCAAGAGATAGTTGGGACATCAAGAACAAGAAAGCAGCCGACCTATGCGCCGACTGCTTCTCCTGCTGTTATGCCCTTTCAAACAGACGCTTGAACTTCTTTTTGAAGCACGAGGTCAGTGCAAGGGATAGCGTAAAATAAAACCGGCCGTTCCGGTGCCTGATCTCAAACCGGAGCCGGGTACTGCGCGGTTATCTGCTTTCGTTGTCATGAAAGCGCGATTTTTGCAGCTTATTTTTTGCATATTTGTTTTCGTTCTTATGCTTCCTGCCGGCTTGACTTTTTCGGTTAGATGTGTTATAATAAATATGTTGCAAAACCAATCATATTGTGAGGTGAGAAATGTGGCAAACAGTGACAGTTGTGGTGCAAACGGACGATTACCGCAGATACGGCGGAGCATCGGAATGCGCGGACTGACCGGTTCGCCGCATTGCTTCTCGCTGCTCTGACCGTATCCTCTGATGATCCCCTGTTTGCATTGCAGACGGGGGTTTTTTATCCGTTTGTCCGTTGCTGTCATGAGATCGCAGCAGATTTCATGAAAAAACGGAGGATACACTTATGGCGACAGAAACCCGGCAGGATGCTGTAATGAGTGAGGAGACCGCCGTTGCAGTCAAGCCTGATTACGGAAACGAGATCATCAGCATCATCCGCGGAAATTTCTCCCCGCGGGCGATGCAGACGATGCTGACTGACTATCACGGCAGCGATATTGCCGATATCATGGAACAGCTCTCGCAGCCGGAGCGCAAAAAGCTCTACCGTGTCTGCGGAGCGGAAATGCTCGCGGAGATCTTCGAGCATCTTGAAGAACCCGCAGCGGGCGCCTATCTGCGGGAAATGGATCTCCCGAAAGCAGCGGCTGTCATCGCCGATCTGGAAACCGATACTGCGGCGAATGTCCTTCACGAGATCGACCGCGAACGCCGCACGCTGCTCATCGAAATGCTGCCCGATGCACTGCGGAAGGAGATCCGCATGATCGCATCCTTCGATGATGACGAGATCGGCAGCAAGATGACAACGAACTGCATCATCATCCGCGAAAATCTTTCCGTCAAGCAGGCCATGAACGAGCTTGTGCGGCAGGCGGAGGAAAATGACAATATCTCCACGCTTTTTGTCGTGGATGAATCCGGCGCGTATTACGGCGCGATCGACTTAAAGGAGCTCATCACGGCGCGCAACAGCGTTCCGCTTGAAAGCCTGATCTCGACCTCGTTCCCCTATGTCTATGCGCATGAGGCGATCGACGACTGTATCGAAAAGCTGAAGGATTATTCCGAGGATTCCATTCCCGTCCTCGACAACAGCAACCAGATGCTCGGCGTCATCACGGCGGCCAGTCTGATCGAGGTTGTCGATGACGAAATGGGCGAAGACTACGCGAAATTCGCCGGTCTGACCGCAGAGGAGGATTTGCAGGAGCCGCTCGGCCGCAGTATGCGGAAGCGTCTGCCTTGGCTGCTGATCCTGCTCGGTCTCGGCCTGATCGTTTCGAGTGTCGTCGGCATTTTCGAGCAGGTGATCTCGCAGCTCACGCTCATCATGGCGTTTCAGTCGCTGATCCTCGATATGGCCGGTAATGTCGGCACACAGTCCCTCGCCGTGACCATCCGCGTGCTCATGGACGAGACGCTGACCTTCCGGCAGAAAATGGGACTGGTGTTCAAGGAAATGCGCGTCGGTCTCTGCAACGGTCTGCTGCTCGGCATTCTGTCGTTCGTACTGGTCGGCGGATATATCATGTTCATCAAGCAGCGTACCGCGGGCTTTTCGTTCGCAGTCTCCGGCTGCATCGGCCTTTCGCTGGTCATTGCGATGCTGATTTCCAGCGCGGTCGGCACGCTGATCCCGCTGTTCTTCAAAAAGATCAAAATTGATCCGGCAGTCGCATCCGGCCCGCTCATCACAACGATCAATGACCTTGTCGCGGTCGTGACCTATTACGGCATGAGCTGGATCCTGCTGCTCAATGTGCTGCATCTGCATGAATGATTCTTTCATGCGGCTTTGTATGCGTTTACAGCTGATAATCCGAAATAAGACAGCCGCCGGTGTGCAGGAAAACACCGGCGGCTTTTGTTACAGAATAAAACAGATCAGTCCGCTGCATCCCTCATTGATGACACGCTCCAGCGTCTCCTGCAATTTCAGGCGTGCCTCCGGCGGCATCTTGCTGAGCTTCGTATGCAGCCCCTCATTGACCAGCTCATGCAGCGATTTCCCGAAGATATTGGATTCCCAGATCTGCGCGGGATTCTCCTCGAATTCGCGGAGCAGATACAGCACAAGCTCCTCGCTCTGCTTCTCGCTGCCGACAATCGGACTGACGGTCGTCTGGATGCCGGCCTTCATGATATGCAGCGACGGTGCCGATGCGCGCAGCCGCACACCGTAACGCCCGCCCTGCCGGATCATCTCCGGTTCTTCGAGCGTCAGCTCCTCCGCTTCCGGCATGATGATGCCGTAGCCGGTCGCCTCGGCTTCCTCCAGCGCCGGCCGCACGCGCTCATATTCCCGCCGGATCTGCGCCAGCTCCAGCAGCACCGGAAACAGCTCGTTTTCGCCCTGGATCTCGATGCCGGTTTCCTCACCCAGCACACGGTAGAACAGTGCCGGATCCAGTGCGAGCCGCAGGATGACATTGCCCGTGCCGAGTTCGATCTGCCGGACGGCGCATTCCTGTATATATTCGCATTCGCGGAGCTGCTCCGGCAGGGAACGGACATCCTGTATGACCGAAAGCCCCTGCGCCGCCTGCCGCACGGCATCGAACACCGCAGTTTTCAGCCAGTGACCGCTGCGGAGCGCCGGGAGCCATCCGGCTGTTTCGACGCTGATCTCGCGGATCGGGAACATATCCAGCAGGCGCGAGAGGATCGTGCGGATCGTTTCCTCATCGAGTGACAGACAGCTGACCGCGATGACCGGCGCATGATACCGCGTCTCCATTTCCGCAGCAAGCGCCTGCGCTTCGGCAGATTCCGGCGTCACGCAGTTGAGCAGGATCACGAAAGGCTTGCCGAGCGCCTGCAATTCGGAGATCACGCGTTCCTCTGCGGCGGCATATTCGCTGCGCGGGATATCGGTCACGGAGCCGTCCGTCGTGACGACAAGCCCGACGGTCGCGTGCTCCGTGATGACCTTCTGCGTGCCGATCTCCGCTGCCATATTGAACGGCACGGCTTCATCGAACCACGGCGTTTTCACCATGCGCGGCGCTTCCGATTCGATGTATCCGAGACTGCTCGGCACGATATATCCGACGCAGTCGATCATGCGGACGGCGCAGCGCACACCCTCCGAAAGCTCGATCTCAACGGCGGTCTCCGGCACGAATTTCGGCTCGGTCGTCATGATCGTCTTGCCGCCCGCACTTTGCGGCAGCTCATCGGTTGCCCGTTCGCGCCTTGCATCATCCGGAATATTCGGAATCACGAGCGTTTCCATGAAGCGCTTGATGAGCGTCGATTTTCCCGTCCGTACCGGCCCGACAACGCCGATATAGATATCACCGCCGGTTCTGCGGGCAATATCCGCATAAATATCATTCATATATGCTCCTCCAAAATCGGTTGACCGTTTCAGCGAAAGGGGTATTATGTGACTGCGGGGATGAGCAGCATCTGCGGCTCGGTCAGGGTATCGGCCGCGAGCTGATTTTCCTCGCGGATCGCGGATTCTGCGGTGTGGTAGCGCTTGGCGATCTCCCAGACCGATTCATTCGGCTGCGCAAAATAAAGCCGCAGTGCATACTGCGCCCGCTGCGGCAGCGTCGCCTCCGGATCAATCAGGATATCAGTCAGCAGCGGCATTTTCTGCGCCTGCATGACCGTTCCGCTGAGCAGCAGCTCCGGCTGAAGCGTAACCGTATCCGAGCCGGAGAGCATATAGGTACAGCTCTGAACGCGCAGCGGCGGCAAGGCCTGCGCCGGAGAAAGCTGCGGCAGCTCCCATGTGAACGGCCTGCGTTCCTCCAGCATCATCGGATGATCCTCCGCATCGGCCGCCAGCACACAGCATTGCAGCTCGCCGCTGATGACCGTTCCGCCGGATGCATCCGCGGCGGACTGCACCTGTCTCGGCTCCGCCCATGCCGCGTAGACTTTTGTGATGACCGCATCGGGCTTTGTCAGCATGATCTTCTGCTGATTATGCTCGGAAATCTGCATCGGCGCAGTCAGCAGCGGGATCTCTGCGCGGATCGGCTCGGAGGGATGCACCGTCGAATAGATATCGGTCAGCAGCTCGGCAGACGATGTACGGATGACCGCGCATTGCAGGACGATGCCGAGATCGCAGTGCAGCAGTCGGATATCGCCGTCATGCTCGGCTTCGGGCGTGAGCGTCTGCTCCGTAAGCACCGCCGTCACGATCGCGGGCATTTCATCGGAAAGCGCATCCAGCTCCGCGATCTGACTGAACGGCAAAGTCGCATCCAGATGCTCAATGCCGTTTGATGCCGTATACAGCAGGGAGACATTCGCTTCGCCCTTGATGACGAGCTTGCCCGCAACCACGCGCGTTTCCGCAACGGTCAGCGCGGTCTGCATCCGCAGGACGGAGAGCAGCGGCGGCTGTGCATCCGGCAGCCGGATATCATCGGAGAGCAGGAACGCTTTCTCCGTGCGCATCAGCTCCGAGACGAACCGCACCGGCGTGCTGCGTGTCTGCGTATGGAGCCCCTCGGCGCTTTGCAGCACCTCGCGCCGCCGTTCGCCGCAAAGCACCCCACGGATTCGGACAGCGCCGCGCAGATCAATGCGCCGCGGACTGACCGCACGGCAGTTGAGATAGGACGGCTCGCCGGTGAGCCGGATCTGCAAACGGTCGGCATCGGCGGCCTCCGGCGGCAGCGGCAGCGCACCGCGGTAATCGAGCGTCTGCGTCACGGACTGCACGGTCTCCGTCTGTTCGCCGCAGTACAGCACATGAAGCGTCACGCGCAGCGCATACTGCACGGCGCCGTCCGTGACGGTCTGCTCGGTCACGGCGGCTTCGGCCGTACAGTGCAGCAGGCGGAAAAAATCCGGATAGTAATCCGGCAGCACATAATCGAGCTCCACACTCTGTTCCTGTGTCAGCTCCGGCAGATGCAGCGGTGTCAGCACAGTCGTGCGCTGAAGGCTCCAGTCGTTGATCGGTATCATATCATTCCTCCGGTTTCTGCGGCAGCGCCGCTCTGGTTTTGTTATATTCTATGCCGCTGCTGCGGGGATTAGAACCGGTGCCGGAATGCACATTAATGTTAAATAATAAATATTTATAAATTGCTATTGACAAATGCCGCAAAATGTTGTATAGTGATAGCAACATCACAAACCGTTGAAGCGGAGATAACGCGTTGTATGACCCTACAGAGAGTCCGGGCAGCTGAGAGCCGGACGGGAACACAGCTTCGCAAATGGCCCGCTGAGGGCGCAGTCGGCATTGCCGGTAAAACTGCGACGGTCGGACAGCCGTGATCTGTCGGGGATATGCTGGTATCCTGCTCAAAAGTGCGTGGATCTTGTATCCGCGAATCAAGGTGGCACCGCGAGTGTAATGCGCTCGTCCTTGAACTGCAATCAGGTTCAGGGACGGGCGTTTTTTATGTCCTCCCGACCGGAACGGAGGTAAATATGCAAGCATCATTCACTCTTGACGAGGTGCGGCGCTTTGCCGCAGACGGAAGCTATGACCTGCTGCCGCTGAGCTGCGAGCTGCTCTGCGATGACATCACCCCGCTCGGCGTTCTGCGGAAGCTCAGACGCATTTCCGCACACTGCTATCTGCTCGAATCGGTCTCCGGCCCCGAATCGCACGGGCGCTATACCTTCCTCGGCTATGATCCGAAGCTCGGCGTTTCCTGCCGGAACGGAAAGCTCCGGATCGGCGATGCCGAAACGCAGACCGATGATCCCGCAGCAGTTCTGCGTTCGCTGCTGCGCAGATACCGCAGTCCGAAGCTGCCGCAGCTCCCGCCCTTTACCGGCGGATTCGTCGGCTATTTCGCATTCGATTATCTCGGCTATCAGGAACCGAGCATCCGCACGGCAGCCGCGGACGATGCACATTTTCAGGATCTCGATCTGATGCTCTTTGACAAGGTGATCGCCTTCGACCACTTCCGGCAGAAGATCATTCTGATCGCCAATATGCAGCTCAGTCAGCCGGAAACAGAGTATCACCGCGCTGCGCTCGCGCTCCGGCAGATGGCAGAGCTGATCCGCAGCGGCAAGCCCGCAAAGGAGCCGGTCAGCCGCATGACCGGTGAGCTGACGCCGCTCTTTCAGCCCGCGGAATACTGCGAAATGGTCGAAAAGGCAAAGCATTATATCCATGAGGGCGATATCTTCCAGATCGTCCTTGCAAACCGCTTCTCGGCACCGTTTGAGGGCTCGCTGCTCAACACCTACCGGATGCTGCGGACGCTGAATCCGTCGCCGTATATGTTCTATTTCTCCGGCACGGATATCGAAACGGCGGGCGCTTCGCCGGAAACGCTCGTCCGGCTGGAGGACGGCGTGCTGCATACCTTCCCGCTCGCCGGAACCAGACCGCGCGGAAAGACAGATGTCGAGGACAAGGCGCTCGAAGCCGATCTGCTCGCGGATGAAAAGGAGCTTGCCGAACACAATATGCTCGTCGATCTCGGCAGAAACGATCTCGGAAAGATCAGCCGTTTCGGTTCGGTCACGGTCGAAAAGCTCCATTCGATCGAGCGCTATTCTCATGTCATGCACATCGGCTCGACGGTGCGCGGCGAGATCCGGCCGGAATATGATGCGCTGGATGCGGTCGCTGCGGTGCTGCCCGCCGGAACGCTTTCCGGTGCGCCGAAGATCCGTGCCTGTCAGCTGATCGGTCAGCTGGAGGGCACAAAGCGCGGCATCTACGGCGGCGCGGTCGGCTATCTCTCCTTCCAGGGCGATCTGGATGCCTGCATCGCGATCCGCCTCGCCTACCGCAAGGGCGATACGGTCTATGTTTGCAGCGGTGCGGGAATCGTCGCGGATTCCGTGCCGGAAAAGGAATATCAGGAATGCATGAACAAGGCAGCGGCGGTCGTCCGTGCGCTGAAGGAACAGGAGGCGCTCAATGATCCTGCTGATTGATAATTACGACAGCTTTTCCTATAATCTGTATCAGTATCTCGGCACGCTGACCGATGAGATCCGCGTGATCCGGAACGACGCGATGACCGTCGCGGAGGTCGAGGCACTTGCCCCCTCGCACATCATTCTCTCGCCCGGCCCCGGAAGGCCGGAGGATGCCGGCATCATCATCGAGACCGTGCAGAAGCTCGGCAGCCGCATCCCGATCCTCGGCGTCTGTCTCGGTCATCAGGCGATCTGTGCCGCATACGGCGCAAAGATCATCCATGCAAAGCAGCTCATGCACGGCAAGCAGTCCGAGATCATTCTCTCGCCGGACTGTGCGCTGTTCCGCGGTCTGCCGGAGACCGTTCCGGCTGCGCGGTATCATTCCCTCGCGGCCGATCCCGACACCGTGCCGGACTGCCTGCGCATCACCGCCCGCACAGAGGACGGCGAGATCATGGCCGTGCAGCATCGGGAATATCCGGTCTATGGTCTGCAATTCCATCCGGAATCTATCCTGACACCGGACGGAATGCAGATGCTCCGCAATTTTCTTCATTCTGACTCCGAAGCTCTGACAGCTCAGCCGGTCACACAGAAACCGAAAATCGCTGAAATACAGGATGCGGGCGCGCCCCGTCGTGAGGAGGAACCGAAAATGATCGCTGAAGCAATCAAAAAGATCGTGGATAAAAAAGACCTGACCTACGCAGAGGCCTATGCCGTTATGAACGAGATCATGAACGGCGAAACAACGCCGACACAGAATGCCGCATTTCTCGCGGCGCTCTCGACCAAAAGCACAAAGGCCGAGACCATTGACGAGATCACCGGCTGTGCGGCGGCGATGCGCGAGCACGCGCTCCATGTGGAGCATGATCTCGATGTGCTGGAGATCGTCGGCACGGGCGGCGACAATGCCAACAGCTTCAACATCTCCACGACATCCGCATTTGTCGCTGCGGCGGGCGGCGCCGTCCTCGCAAAGCACGGCAACCGCGCTGCATCCTCGAAATGCGGAACGGCGGACTGTCTCGAAGCGCTCGGCGTCAATATCCAGCAGCCGCCGGAAAAGGCAGCCGCAATGCTCAGTGAAGTCGGGATGTGCTTCCTCTTTGCGCAGCTCTATCACACCTCGATGCGCTTTGTCGGCGCGATCCGCAAAGAGCTGGGCGTGCGCACCGTGTTCAATATCCTCGGCCCGCTGACGAATCCCGCCAATGCAAAGCGGACGGTCATCGGCGTTTATGACGCGTCGCTGGTCAATCCGATCGCGGAGGTGCTGATGCGGCTCGGCGTCAAGCGCGGCATGGTCGTCTACGGCCTCGACCGGCTCGATGAGATCTCCGCCTGCGCGGAAACGCTGGTCTGCGAATTCGATGTGGAGCAGTCCAAGACCTATACCGTTTCGCCGGAGGATTTCGGTCTGGAGCGCTGCGACCGCACGGAGCTGCTCGGCGGTTCTCCGGAGCAGAATGCGGCAATCACCCGCGCCGTGCTGTCCGGCAGGGAGCAGGGCGGCAAACGCACGGCCGTTCTCATGAACGCAGGCGCGGCGCTTTACATCGCTGACAAGGCGCCGTCGATTGCGGAGGGCGTGAAACTCGCGGCAGAGCTGATCGACAGCGGCGCGGCACTCGAAAAGCTCGAAGCCTTTGCAGCGGCATCGAACCGGTGAGCGCGATGCAGGATATTTTGCAAATTCTGGCGGACTCCGCAGCCGCCCGCACCGAACGCGCCAAACGCCTGCGCTCTCCGGAATCCGTCCGGCGCGATGCGGAGGCCATGCCGAAGGGCAGCTTCCGCTTTGAGAACGCGCTGCATACCGATGATATCGCGTTCATCTGCGAATGCAAAAAAGCATCGCCCTCGAAAGGGCTGATCGCACCGGATTTCCCGTATCTCAAAATCGCGCAGGAATATGAAAATGCCGGAGCGGACTGCATCTCCGTACTGACCGAGCCGGAGCGATTTCTCGGCAGCGACCGTTATCTTGCGGAGATCGCCGCAGCGGTCACGATCCCCTGCCTGCGGAAGGATTTCACGGTCGATCCCTATATGATCTATGAAGCAAAGCTGCTCGGCGCATCGGCGGTGCTGCTGATCTGTGCGATTCTTGACAAACCGGCGCTGACGGAGTATCATAATATTGCGGAATCGGTCGGGCTTTCGGCGCTGGTCGAAGCACATGACGAAAAAGAGATCGAGGCCGCCGCAGAAGCGGGTGCGCGGATCATCGGCGTCAATAACCGCAATCTGCATGATTTTTCCGTTGATCCGCAGCGGGCAGGCAGTCTGCGGAAATATGCGCCTGCGGATGCACTGTTCGTCGTCGAAAGCGGAATGCGCACACCGTCGGATATTCAGTCGGCGCGGGATGCCGGCGCGGATGCCGTGCTGATCGGCGAAACACTGATGCGCGCCGATGACAAAGCCGCAATGCTGCGGTATCTGAAGGGTGAATCACAATGACAAAAATCAAGCTCTGCGGGCTGATGCGGCCGGAGGATGCCGCTGCCTGCAATGCAGTCCGTCCCGATCTCGCGGGGATGATCCTCTCGGCGGGCTTCCGGCGCTCCGTCACGCGGGAGACCGCAAAGGCGATCCGCAAAGCGCTCGCGGGCAGCATTCCGGCGGTCGGCGTATTCGTCAATGCGCAGATCGCGGAAATCGCGGCCTTTTCCGAGCGCGAGATCATTCAGCTCGTGCAGCTCCACGGCGATGAGGATGCCGCCTATATCCGGAATCTGCGCATGGTCTGCACGCTGCCGATCATAAAAGCGTATACGATCCGGACAGCGGCGGATGTGCAGCAGGCCATGCGCTCCGATGCGGATATCGTGCTACTGGATGCCGGAACCGGAACGGGCAGCAGCTTCGATCATACGCTGCTTGCGGGATGCACAAGGCCGTATTTTCTCGCGGGCGGCCTGACGCCGGAAAATGCCGCTGCGGTGATCGCACAGTATCACCCCTACGGCGTGGACACAAGCTCCGGCATTGAAACGGACGGACAGAAGGATATCGCGAAGATGCGTGCATTCGCAGCAGCGGTCAGACAATGTGAAGGGACAGATTGACGATGTTTTCAGCGCTTCAGCTCACGGGCTTTTTCCTGCGCGGTCTGCTGACCGCAGCGATCCCCTTTGCCGTATTTTTCTATTTGCGGAAGCGGCAGGGCGGCAGGGCGATGCCGGTTCTTGCCGGCGCTGTCATGGTGATGCTGATCCTGATCCCGCGGGCGCTGCTGCGCAGCATCCTTGTGCAGGGCGCGGAGACACTGACCGGCAAATGGCTGACGGTCTGGCTGATCGGCGCGGCCTGTGAGGAGCTGGGGCGGTATCTGACGATGCGGCACGCGATCCCGCAGTATGACAGCGTGACCGATGCGCTCTGTTACGGAATCGGACACGGCGGCACCGAGGTCATCATGACCGCGAGAAATCAGTTCGTACTGCTGGCAGATGCGCTGCACGGAAACGGCTCCGCGGAGCATCTGGATGCGCTCATGCATCAGGGCTTTCTGACCGCCGCCGATATCATCCTCGGCAGCACCGCAAATCTCGCCTTTCACATGGCACTCTCCGTGCTGATCGCGCGGGCGGTGCATTACGAGAACTGCAAAAAGCTGATCCCCATTGCAATCTTCATCCATATGCTGATGAATTTTACCGATTTTTGTTTTGGCACGGCAGCAGGCATTCTGTTCACAGTGCTGCTGTGCATCATTGTCCGGCTGCACGGAAAACAGTTTACAGGAGGTACAATATGACAAATCCGAAAGGACGCTTCGGCATTCACGGCGGGCAGTATATCCCCGAAACACTGATGAATGCCGTCATCGAGCTGGAACAGGCGTATGAATTCTATAAGAACGATCCGGCCTTCAATGCGGAGCTGGAAACGCTGTTCAATGAATATGCAAACCGCCCGTCCCTGCTCTATTATGCATCGAAAATGACCGCCGATCTCGGCGGCGCAAAGATCTATCTCAAGCGCGAGGATCTCAACCACACCGGCGCGCATAAGATCAACAATGTGCTCGGTCAGGCGCTGCTCGCGAAGAAAATGGGCAAGACGCGCCTCATCGCGGAGACCGGCGCCGGTCAGCACGGCGTTGCGACGGCGACCGCAGCCGCGCTCATGGGCATGGAATGCGTCGTATTCATGGGCGAGGAGGATACAAAGCGGCAGGCGCTCAATGTCTACAGAATGCGGCTGCTCGGCGCGGAGGTCATTCCGGTCACATCCGGCACGGCAACACTGAAGGATGCCGTTTCCGAAGCGATGCGCGAATGGACAAGCCGCATTGCAGATACGCATTACTGTCTCGGCTCGGTCATGGGGCCGCATCCGTTCCCGACGATCGTCCGCGATTTTCAGGCGGTCATCTCAAAGGAGATCCGCGCACAGATTCTCGAAAAAGAGGGCAGACTGCCCGATGCGGTCATTGCCTGCGTCGGCGGCGGCTCCAATGCAATCGGCACCTTCTACCACTTCATTCCGGATGCGGATGTGCGGCTGATCGGCTGTGAAGCGGCGGGCAGAGGCATCGACACCTTTGAGACCGCTGCAACGATCAACACCGGAAAGCTCGGCATTTTCCACGGCATGAAATCCTATTTCTGTCAGGATGAATACGGCCAGATCGCGCCGGTCTATTCGATCTCGGCGGGACTGGATTATCCCGGCATCGGCCCGGAGCAC
>CAMOOV010000048.1 GCA_946621745.1 uncultured Ruminococcus sp. | reverse complement strand
TCACTGGCAAAATTTGACGAAAAGACGTGCATGAATCCCTATGTGGACAGGTTCTCATATGACAAAACGGCTCCGCCTGATACGGAGCCGTTTTTGTGCTATTTGCGGTTCGGAGAGATATCCTGATACAGCAGTCCGCATTCGCGGCAATACCAAATCAATCTGCCCGCACGCTGCACCGGGAGCGTGATTTGCATATCCCATTCGGGGTATTGCCGGAATATCATGATTGCGCTGTCATTGACATAAGCTGCAAAGGATATAAAATGCTCCTTGGTCATGGGATGCGCAGAGGTGATATACCATTCTCCGTCCATATCCGTAACGGTCAGCATTTCATCTTCTGCGGCTTTGCGCAGCTCCGGCGAGGAGAGCTTGCTGCCGCAGCAGGTGACAGCAGCCTCGGATGATGCAGCAATGATATTCCCGCAGCAGCCGCATACATAAAACCTTACTTTTCTCATATTTCCGTTCTCACTTTCATTTTTTCTGATTTCACCGCTGAGCAAAATGCTGATGTCCGTACCGAATACCTCGGCCAGCGCATTCAGCAGCGAAATATCGGGGCAGCCCTTTCCGTTTTCCCATTTTGAGACTGCCTTGCCTCCGACATGGATGCGTTCAGCGAGCTGCTTCTGCGTCATGGCGTGTGCAGTCCTGAGCTTCCGGATGAGTCTGCCGGTTTTGACAGGATCCATTGTATCACCTCCCTTCGGTTGACAGATTGAGCGGATATAATAGAATAAACTTATGCTTTTGAGGTGAATCATTATGTCTCCTGCATTCTGATCGTTACATTTTTTATCGGGATTCCCGCATTCGGATATATCCGGGATGCACGCATCGGAATAAAAACTCTGGACGGTGAGGTCATCGCGGTCAATCATGACACGCAGACACTTCGCATCCGGCCAATATTCCAAAGCAGGATTGAAGGTCGGTGTCAGAGTTCGCACCAACAGCCCGTCTGCACCCGTTTCCGTTTTATTGCTTCGCAGCACGCTCAACGGAAAACACGGCAAATTTATAAATTGCAGCCGTTTTCACACCATTCTCCGCCTCGGTTTACTCAGCAGCTTTTCATTTTCTGCGGAATCCTTTTTCTCACCGGTCAGATTACCTGAGTCATAGCCTCCGTCAGAATTGTATTTTTATTATACACGAAGATGCGTACTTCGTCAATCCACGCTCCGTAGAGCGGATTTTGCCTGTCACACCGCCCTATCCATATGCGGAGCAGTCACCTGACAAAAGCTGAAACCCGCAGCACAGGGCTGCGGGTTCTTGACATATTGCTGCGCAAAGCTGATACGGGCACTTTCTGCTGTCAGTTCCCCCCTGGAGCTTCCCCGGCAATGAGGCTGCTGTAATATGCTTCCAGCTTCGGGCGGGCGCTGACATAGTACTTCTCCAGCGACGGATCAAACTGCGTTCCCATGCCGCGCATGATGATCGCATCGGCTTCTCCGAATGACATACTGTCCTTGTAGACACGCTTGCTGACCAGTGCGTCATACACATCCGCAACGGCCATGATCCGTGCCTCCAGCGGAATCTGCTCTCCTTTCAGATGATCGGGATAGCCGGAGCCGTCCCAGCGCTCATGGTGATAGTGCGCGACATTCTCCGCGAGAACATGGAATGCATCATCGTCGGTCTTTTTGAGAATCTCATGGATTACCTTTGCGCCCTCAGCGGCGTGCTTCTGCATCTCTGCAAATTCCGCATCGGTAAAGCGGCCGGGCTTCCGGAGAATCGCATCATCGACAGCGATCTTGCCGAGATCGTGCATCGGCGCCGCCTTGATCAGTTTCCGGCAGAATTCATCGGAAAGCTCCATATCCGGATCCTGCTGCATCTCTCCGATCAGGATGCGGACTCCCTCGCTCGTGCGGCGGATATGACCGCCGGTCGAATTGTCGCGGCTTTCTACCATTGTTGCAAGGCTCATGATGAGATTGTCATGCATCTCGACAATATGCCGTGTTTTCTCCGCAACCTTATCCTGAAGCTCCACGCTGTAGCGGTCGAGCAGATGAATATATTTTCGGTTCTGCGTATCATCGGTCAGCGTAATCAGATAGCCACGGTGCTTTTTTTCGTCATAGAGCCGGCTCAGCTTTACATCATAATAGGTCTGACTGTCCTCGTCATCGGGATCCTCCTCCGCGCGCACCGTATAGACAAATTCATGCATATTCTCATTCTCGGTGAAGCGCTTGAGCCAGCCAGAGACCGTCTGTCCGGCCGCATTGTCCGTCGGAATCGGCGCATCGACAGAGAATGCATTCAGTCCCGGCAGGATCTTTTTCGCGGTGCCGTTGCTGCCGATATAGCGCTGCTTCAGATCCACGGAAATAAAGCCCGTGCCGCCGTTCTGCACCATTGAATCAATGACGGTATCATTCAGATCATAGAGATTGACGCGGCTGACGATCAGCAGGAACATGATCTCACCGAAGACATACGCCGCCGGAATCAGATCAAAACGGTCGGTGAGCTGCTTGCCGATGAAATAGGTCAGCATGGATACGACATCCGGGATGAACAGCAGGATCACGGTCCGGCGTGAGACCGGCTTCCTGGCAAAATAAGCATAGATGATCGCAAAGGTACTCAGCGCAAAGAACAGGCTGATAACGGCAAAATAGAGCTGGTGCAGAACGCCGTAGGTGCGGTGCAGAACGCCTGCGCCCTCAATGATCTCGAAGGAGATCTCCTTATAGAAATACGGTCTCCGTCCGATCGTCAGCACAGCGCAGTAAAGCAGCATCGAAAACAGAAAGACCAGCCGTCTGACCTTCCGCGGCACATGAATCTTGCAGAGATTCAGCACATTCATCATGATGAAATACGGCAGAAAGCTGCCGCCGATATAGACGATCTTCAGCGCAGACACCGCTGCACCGAGACTCTCTGCGCAGGCAAGCTGCACATATCCGAGACAGACAATCGGGACAAGCATAAAAACAACCGTAAATGTCATGTCGAAATGCTTATGCCATATGAATGCATAGATAGCTGCAAATACCATTGACAGCACAAGCAGTACAGTGTAATATGTAACGACCATTCGGGTTCTCCTTTCCCGGCACATTTCAGTTCTATTTTACCATATTCCCTCTAAAAATGCAATGGATACAGAAATAAGATATCCGCTGAAACAGCAGATTGACAAATGCAACGATATATGATGAAACACAGCATGAATTATCATACATTCTGTCAATATTCACACGGCGCACCGGCGTTTCATCCGGAGTGCATCGCCTGTACCGGCGGCCTGTCTGACGGAGGATATCTGCCGCAGCCGGAATTATGGGATGTTGAAAGCCCTCTCCGGAAATGCCAAGCAGCCGCTCCTTGCTCACGGTCCGGATGATCCGCGACGATATGCATACCGCCGTCAACCCGCTGTACGATGCGCCGCCCTGCAAGCATGATTCCGTATAACAGCAGGCCTGCACCGTTCGCTTCCGGTGCAGGCCTGATTGGTCAGCTGTGATTGCCGTTTCGGCTGACCGAAAGTCCGCGTGAAAATTTCTGCGGTGCAGCCGTGATTTCCCCGTCCAGATATGCAGCAAGAATCTCCCGCACGCGCTCCGGCGTTTCGTCAGTCATCGCAAGCAGCGCATATGCCGCATCCGCATAAAGCTGCGGCTTATCCGCTGTCCAGACCGGCACGGCATTGAACAGCTCCGCATAGTCCGGCTTTTCCAGACAGCGCGTGCAGTCCGTATAGACCGCAGCACCCCGCCGGTCGGTCAGCGTATGGCGGCATTTTCCGCAGCCGACCTGCGCCCTGACCGGACAGTTCCGCGTCAGCATCAGCGGAAGCCGCCCGTATGCGAATACGCCGAGCGGCAGCATTTGCGCGGGCAGCGCGGGCGTCTCCGGCGTACAGAGTCCGTCAAGCAGCCCGGCATCCCGCATCGCCGCCGCTGCATAGGAATTGGAAATATGCAGACCGAGCGTACCGTGCAGCGCAAAGCCAAGCTCCTTGCCGAGCTGCACATCTCCGATATGCTGACAGGCGAGCTGCCGATAGCCGAGATCATACGCTTTTTTCAGCAGATGCGCAAGTTTCGGTTCATCCACGCAGAAGCGCGGTGCCAGCAGCATCACCCGTTCCGGCGGGATCGGCTGCCGGCCGGCTGCGTACTCTGCGGCAAGTCCGAGCGGCAGCAGCAGCGCATCCAGCCGTGCGGCATAGTCCCCGACCGCATCCAGCTGTGCGAGCCGCCGGATCTGCAAACGAAACTGCGGCATTCCCGCCGGTTCCGGCGCTGACGGCAGAGCGGGGAGCTCTCCAAGCTGATGCGCCGGCGTATTGCTGCGGATGCGCGCACCGTCCATTGCGGCAGCGGCATCGCGCCGGAGTGCATTCAGCGCCGATGCCGGCAGTATCATGCCGTCATCCAGCTCCGCCGTGACCGCCCCTGCCGTGTAGATCGTATCGCCCAGCTTCGCGAATTGCTTTTCGAGCATCGGCAGATCGGTTGGGCGACTGTTCGCCTGCTGCGGACAGTCGCCGCTGACGGTGACAGAGCGTTCGCCGTCCGAAACGGTCAGCGTGACCGGCTGTCCCGCCCGCAATACAAAATGCGCATCCAGTGCGGCCGCCTTGCGCGGCTTCTGAAAGCGTGCGCGGATCCCGCTCAGAACGGACTGCGCCGCAGTCACATCCTCTTTGCGCCGCGTCCCGAACATATCCTGCCGCTTTCCGTTGAAATAGCCGTCCGTGAAGCCGCTGCGCGAAAAGACGGCCTGCAATTCGGCCATATCCGGCCTTTCGCCGTTCAGAGCGCGGCGGAACGCCGTGACCGCCGCCGCGACATATTCCGGCCGCTTCATCCGCCCCTCGATCTTGAGCGAATCCACGCCGATCGCTTCGATCAGCGGGAGCTGCTCCGCAAGCGACATATCCTTCAGCGACAGCGCACAAGCCTCCCGCTGCGCTGCATCTGCGGTAAAGGGCAGACGGCAGGGCTGCGCACAGCATCCGCGGTTCGCGCTTCGGCCGCCCATCGCTGCCGACATCCAGCACTGTCCGGAGACGGACATACAGTGTGCGCCGTGGACGAACATTTCGATCTCCATGCCGCAGCGCTTTGCCTCATCGCAGACCGCCCGGAGCTGCTCCGCGGAAAGCTCCCGCGCCGCGACTGCACGGCAAAAGCCCGCCTGCTTTGCATAGCGCACGCCGGCGGGCGTATGGATCGTCATTTGCGTGGATGCGTGCAGCCGGAGCGTCGGCAGGCGTTTGGAAATATACGCCGCCGCGCCGAAATCCTGCACAATGCATCCGTCCGCGCCGGCCTCGGCTGCCGTTTCCAGCAATCTGTCCAGCGCGGGAAATTCGCTGTCAAACAGCAGCGTATTGATCGCGAGATACAGCTTTGCGCCGTAGAGATGACAGAGCGCCGCTGCATCCTTTAGTCCCGCTGCATCAAAATTCTCTGCACCCGCCCGCGCTGAAAACTGCTTTGCACCGGCATAGACTGCATCCGCGCCGCAGCGCAGTGCCGCGGTCAGCGATTCCATGCCGCCGGCGGGCGCGAGCAGCTCCGGTCTGCGGCTCATTCGTCCGGCGTCTCGGTGAAGGTCAGCTGAGCGGCTTCTGCATCCTCAGCTGCCGGCAGCGGCTTTGGCGCAGCAGTCTCCTGCTTCTTCTCCTGTGCTCTCGCCGCCTGCTCATCCGCCTTTGCGGTCTCGCGGAGCGATTTCAGCTTGCTGAGATTTTCCAGCTGCTCGATCTTCGCTTTCAGTACGTCGATCTCGCGCAGCGCGGCATCCCGTTCCAGTCTCGCCTTGCCTGCTTCATCAACATATTCCTTGACCTGCGAACGGATCACTTCAATGCTGTTATTGGCCTTTGTCAGCTCATCCATTGTGGAGAGCGCGACCATCATGACTGCGGAATGCGAGGAGATGCTGGGATTCTTTTCCATGTTCTCCTTGATGCTTTTTTCGAGGCTCTTCGCGAGCTGATAGACATAGCTCGGTGCATCCTCCGTGCGCAGGATATATTCCTTTCCGCAAAGCACAACTTTTACTCGATTGACCATTTCGGTTCTCCCTTCCTGTTTCCTGCGGCTCAGTCCATATAGCGCAGCAGCGCCACGACTCTGCCCAGCACGGCCACCTCATTGAGGTAGATCGGCTCCATTGTATCATTTTCCGGCTGGAGACGGTATCCGCCGTTCTCCTTATAGAAGCGCTTGACCGTCGCATCCTCGCCGTCTACGAGCGCGACAACGATCTCGCCGTTCTCGGCGGTCTCGCACTGCTCCACAATGACGATATCCCCGCTGAGGATACCGGCATTGATCATGCTCTCGCCGCGGACGCGCAGTGCGAACAGCTCACCGGCATAATGACGCTCCGGCACATAGCTCAGATAATTTTCAATATTTTCGATCGCGGTGATCGGGACACCCGCCGTGACCGTACCGACCAGCGGAACATTGCAGGCGCTGAAGCCGTGCAGACGGATCGCACGGTTCTGATTGTCCATTTTATCCAGCAGTCCCTCCTCCACCAGCAGATTGATATAGCGGTGGACGGTCGAGGTCGAGCGGATGTTCAGCTCCCGGCATATTTCTCTGACGGTCGGGGCATAGCCCTCACCGATCCGGTCGCGGATATAACGGTAGATCTGATTTGCTTTTTCGTTCAGCATTTGGATCCATCCCCCTTCTGCGCATCAAAGATGCTCGCGTGACTGCAAGGTATCTGCGATCTGCTTGGAGAGCTTGTTGACATCGCCGCAGCCGAGTGTGATAATGAGGTCGCCCGGCTCGGCAACGCGGCAGACCGCGTCACAGATGTCATCGAAATTCTGATATTTCCGCTTGTCGTTTTCCGGCTCGGTCTCGTCCTGCGGAAACCAGATGCAGCCGGGAATCTTCTCGGCCAGCATCCGCGTAAAGAAGCCGGTCGTATTGGTCTCTCTGCCGCCCATGATATCGGTCAGGGCGACGATATCCGCAATTTTCAGCGCCTCGGCAAAATCGTCGGTCAGGCGCTCCGTCCGCGAATAGGTGAATGGCTGATGCACCGCAATGACACGGCGGTAGGGCATCGCCTTTGCCGCACGGAGCGTTGCCGCGATCTCTGCGGGGTGATGACCGTAGTCATCGGCGACGGTGATGCCGCCGCAGTGCGCGTGGACATCAAAGCGGCGTTTTGCACCGTGGAACGCGAGCAGTCCCGCCTGACACTGTGCAAAGTTCAGGCCGACCAGATGCGCCGAAGCGATTGCCGCCAGCGCATTGAGGACATTGTGCATTCCGGGGATCTGCAAAACAGCCGTGCCGAGGCATTCGCCGTCATGCCAGACCTTGAATTCCGTGGTCTGCTGCGCGGTATGCTGGATATCAGTGACGCGCCACTCACAGTCCGCGCCGGTGCCGAAGCGGATCATTTCCTTGCCGGTGACGGATGCGCAGGCATCGCAGGAATTCTTGTCGTCGCCGTTATAGAGTACATATCTGCTGGATTTCTGCGCAAACTTTGTAAAGGAGGCCTTCAGGTTCTCCAGCGTCTTGAAATATTCCATATGATCCTCGTCGATATTCAGGATCACGGCGATATCCGGCGAAAGATGCAGGAAGGTATCGACATATTCGCAGGCCTCGCAGACGAATACCTCGCTGCTGCCGGCTCTGCCGCTGCCGCCGATCGCGGGCAGCTTGCCGCCGATCACTGCGGAAAGGTCGATGCCGGCCGTAAACAGGATCTGCGCGAGCATGGAGGTCGTGGTGGTCTTGCCGTGCGTACCGGCGATGCAGACTGCGTCCGAATACCACTCCGATACAAGTCCGAGCAGCTCGCTGCGCTCCATCATTTCGATGCCGGCAGCCTCCGCTGCGGCGCGCTCCGGATTGGTCTTTGCGATCGCCGCCGAATAGACGACCAGATCGGCACCCTCGATATTCTCCGCACGCTGACCGAGCTGCACCGGGATTCCCAGTGCGCGCACCGCCGCGAGCGTATCGGTCTCGTTGTTATCCGAGCCGGTCAGGTAATACCCTTTCGCATGAAGCACCTGTGCCAGCGGATACATTCCGCTGCCGCCGATGCCGATCATATGGATATGCTTTTTACCCTCTAAAATGCTGCTCATAGACACATTTTCCTTTCATCAATCAAATGTTCTTCGGGCTCTGTGTATATTATATCATATTTATGTGAATAATCCGTATAAATCAGCAAAAAATTTATTTTTATTCACCGTATCGCGCATATTCACATGAAATATTCACAAAATCAACACATTTCTGTGATATGATATAGCCAAGACGGTGCAGTGATTCCATGCAGCCGCTTGCTCCGGCCGCTGCCGGCACTTGCCGTAATATTACACAGCAATATTTCAGATCGCTGTCAACCTGCACCGCAGCTTCTGTTGTCAGCGACACCCATGCAAGGAAGGAATGGTTACAAATGGAAATTACAGATCTCAAGATCCGCAAAATGATGACAGACGGCAGACTGCGCGCGATCGTCTCCATTACGCTCGATCAGATGCTCGCTGTGCATGACATCAAGGTCGTGCAGGGTGAAAGCAGACTGTTCGTTGCCATGCCGAGCCGGAAGGACGAGGGCGGGATTTTCCGCGATATCGTGCATCCGATCTCCGCACAGGCCAGACAGTATCTGGAGCAGCAGATCCTCGATGCGTATCAGGAACAGCTTGCGCTGATGGAAGCAGAAGCCGAAACGACCGAAGCAGTGGAGCCTGCTGCGGAAGAAGCATCTGCTCCGGCAGAAGCGCCGGCAGACGAAGCGGCAGATCCGGAGACCACATAAGATTCCGACGCCGAAACAGGAAATAGGGAATACAAAGCCGTCCGTGTACATCTGTGCGCGGACGGCTTTTTGTCCGCTTATTTGCCGAGAATACGCGCCGCTTTCAGGAGCGCGATCTGTGTTTTCGCATCGGGCAGGCGATTCTCCATGACCATTTCCACGGCCTGCGCCAGCGGCATCCGGACAATATCCAGAAATTCATCCGCATCGAGCGACTGCCCGCTGTCCTGCCGGATGCTGCGTGCCAGATACATATAGATGACTTCCTTGTCATAGGCCGGTGTCGGATAGAGAAAGCCGAGCGGTTCCAGCTGATCGGCCTCGCCGCCGACCTCCTCCTTCAGCTCCCGCACCGCGCAGCTCAGCGGATCCTCGCCGTATTCCAGCTTGCCTGCCGGAAGCTCCAGTGTTTCCGCGCCGTGCGGATACCGGAACTGCCGCACCAGCAGCACATCGCCGTCATCCGTGACCGGCACGACGCAGGCGCCGCCGGGATGATGCACGACCTCGCGCAGCGCCTCCCTGCCGTTTTCCAGCAGGACGGTATCCCGCGTGATATGCAGGATCCGTCCGTGATAGATCTCCTCAGAGCGGAGCTGCCGCTCCTCCAGATGCTTTGCCTTATTCTCCGTTTCCATCGTCTGGTTCCTCCTCATCCGGCTCCGCAAAGCGGCTGCCGCCGGTCTGTGCGGATTCGCCGAGCAGCTCACGCAGGATATCGTCTGCATTCTGCTGCCGACCGCTCTCCGGCACATCGTTCTCCGCATCTTCGCCTGCATCTGTTTCCGGCTCAGGCGCCCATTCCGCCGGATCCTCAGATTCCGCATCGGACTCCGGCCCGTCATCGTACACGGGTGCAGGCGGCTCATAGGGCATCGCCGTACCGTTGCGCATGACAGAATGCTGCATATAGCGCTGATGCTCAGAGAAGCTGCCGTCTGCATAATCGTAATAATGCTTCTGCTTTGCCCATTTCACCTTATCGCCGCGGCGGATGACACACATCCAGAGCAGATACAGGAGCAGCGCACCTGCACCGCAGACCGAGATGATCAGCCCCTCGCGCAGACCGGGTGTCGCATAGCTGAAGCGGATCTCATTGGCACCCTCCTCACAGGCGACCGCCATAAAACCGTAATTGACCTTTTCGATCTGCGCCGGCTGACCGTTGACCGTCGCCGTCCAGCCGCTCTCATAGGGCACACTGAAAAAGACCATTTTCGGCGCATCCAGCGTGATCGAAGCACGGAAGCCGTAGGAATCGTAATCAAACAGCTCACAGGCATCCGCCGTGCGTGTCCGCGCATAATCCGCAAACTCCTTATCGCCCATTTCCATTTCACTCTGATCGGTCATCTTTGTCATTTTGTCCTTGCAGGCATCGACCTGCTCCGGTGTCATAATGAGCGCACGGAGCATGAGCTTCTGCTTTTCCAGACCTGTCAGATCCTTGATGTCCTCCATGCTGACGACCGTATCATACGCAATGCCCATCGGGATATAGGCTTCATTCTCGTAAATGTAAAAGCCGTTCGCTTTTTCCTTGTATTTGAAGGTCGGCATATCCGAGATCATGTAGGTATATTCCGCGGTGTCCTCGCCGTTCACCTTGTCGAAATAATACTTGACGCTGAACAGCTCGCGCAGCGCAAAGTTTTTCGTCTCCGGACGGGATGCCACATCGCGTGTGATTCCGACAGCATCATAAAAATCCATGATCGAGGTCGGGACGATGCTGTGGAAACAACGCATATTGGAATACCCCCACATCATCGGATAATTGTCGTAATCCTGCGAAATATCCACGCGGTAAAACTGATTTTCCTCGTCCTCCAGCTGAATCTCCGCTCCGCCCTTTATCATCGTATTGACATAGGTTGTCGGGTAGACGCCGAGCCCGATGCCGAAATAGACGATTGTACAGGCCGAGCAGAGGCAGGAGGTGACCGTCAGCGCAACGGAATAGCTCCGGAACAGACGGTTCTGTCCCTTCTTCCGCATTTGCAGCACCAGGATCGCAAAATAGAGCATCACGGCGCAGAGTGCCAGCGAAAGCCAGTGATACCACGAATACTTCGCGAAATCAAACCAGACGATCGTGCCGTCATCCTCCTTGCGCGGCAGAAGCGAGATCGCGCCGAAGCCGAGCAGCATCACCGCACAGGTGATAATGCCGCTGTCCCATTTGATCTCCCGGTTGTCAAGCGCATAGGCCGTCATCATCGCCATAATGAGAATCGGCATATAGAACCAGCGGGCATAGTAGGAGCCGTTGAAGGTGTAGAACATCGAATTCAGCACCGGAATGACCGCGCAGACGATGCAGACCGCAGTCAGGCGCGTTGCCCAGTGCTTGCGCTTCTGTGTCATGAACGAGATCACGCCCGCCATGGAGAACATCGGCAGATAGCCGCCGATCGACGCCCACTTGCCGTAATCCGTCCGGAACAGATTCGGTCTCGCCGGCACATCCGGCAGCATGAAGAAGCTCTGGATGATATGCCAGACGCGGACTCTGTCGGAATAGGCAACGAGATCATTGCCGTAAAGCCGTGTCTTGATCCGGTAATTATCCAGTATTGCCAGCGCGGAGGGCAGCAGCATAAAGGCGGCGATCATCACGCCGATCACGGCTTCGAGCGCAATGCTGAAGAATTTCCGCACATCGGCGTGGAAATCCTTGTTCGTGCAGCGGACAATAAAGTAGAGAACCGCAAAGACGGCCTGCCCCGTGAAGAAGTAATAGTTCAGGATGCCCATGAACGCGACCGCCAGCGCGAATACGCCGCGGCGGTTCTCATTGACGCGCTGCTCCATTGCGATCAGCAGCAGCGGGAAAAATGCAGTCACATCATGGAAATGGTTAAAGAAAATATTATAGAGCTGGAAGCCGGAGAATGCATAGAGCAGCGCACCGATAAAGGATGCGGGCTTGCTCCGGACAAAGCGCCGGATATAGGCATAGGCGGTCAGTGCGGCAACGGCGTGCTTGAGTCCGAGCAGATACGGGATCATATACAGCACCCATTCCTGCGGAAACGGAACCGTCAGCCAGAAAAACGGACTGCCCAGCAGATAGAACGAATAGGAACCGATGAAATTCGCGCCGAGATCGGTCATCCAGTTCCAGCCGAATGCGCCGTTCTGCACGGCCTCATGTGCCAGATAATAAAACGGGAGCTGCTGCGAATTGAAATCACCGTAATAGATAAAATAACCGCCCGTGAAGATCATCACCGGCAATATCACGATCATCAGTATCACGAAGCTCACAAGAAACACGAGCAGATACGGTTCCCGCCGCTCTGCATACGGCCTGCGTGTCTTTTGTTTGTTCCCCATATCTTTTGCCGCCTCTCATGTTTTTATTCTCATACAGTACTATTATATCACAATCCGCTCCGGTTGTAAAGTACATTTGTGCGATAAAATGCACTCGTCCGCTGTATCAGATGCCGAAAAAGCGCTTCGTATTTTCGAGCGCCTGCGCTGTCAGTGCAGATTCGCTGATCTGCATATGCTTTGCAAGCTCCGCCGCGACATACCGGATATTCTGCGGGACATTGATATTCCGCAGTCCCCTGACATTGCGCGGGGTCAGATAGGGCGCGTCTGTTTCGAGCATGACACGCTCCGGCGGCAGCAGCCTGACCGCATCCCGCAGTGCATCGCTGCGCCGGTCATCACAGATCCAGCCGGTAATGCCGATACAGCAGCCGAGACCGAGATAGGTTTGCAGCGTCTCTGCATCACCGGTGAAGCAGTGAACGACCGAACGCCGGCACTGTGCCGGATGCTCCCGCATCAATGCAGCAAAGTCCTCTGCGGCTGCGCGCTCATGCAGAAAGAGCGGCTTTCCCAGCTCCTCCGCGATCTGCACCTGCTGCTCAAAGCAGCGGAGCTGATTCTCCTTTGACGAGAACATTCTGTCGTAATCCAGCCCGCACTCCCCTACCGCAACAATCTTCGGATTTTGCGTCACGATCTCGCGGATGCGCATAAAGTCAGCGGGCTTTGCGCTGTCGGCATTGTGCGGATGAATGCCGCAGGTACCGAAGCAGTCATGCGTTTTCACATAGGCGCTGACGCTTTCGCTTTCCTTCATATCCGAGCCGGTCAGGATGCAGGAAACGCCCACTGCCGCCGCATCCGCAATGATGCGGTCGGGATCGCGGAACTGCCTGCAAAACAGATTCAGCCCGATGTCGATGTATTGAATCATCTCGTTTTCCTTTCAGATCTGATATGCCTCATCAGAAACCATTTTCGCAAATCCGCGGTTCAGTCCGGCCAGCACATCGTCTGCCGAATCGCCCTCGCGGTCATAGTACACAAATGCAGGCGCCTGCTGTGAATCCGATTCCTTATCCAGCAGCTGAAACGCCGCATAGCGGTACGGGCGGAAATCCGGCGGTGAAATCTCGATCTCCCCGAAATACCGCGACGATTCCAGCAGCACCCAGAGCCGTTCAGCAGTATCCGTCCGGATCTCTGCGGCAATCCCTCCGCCGTATTCCGCCGGAAGCTCCGCGAGTCTCCGCCGAACTGCTGTCAGAATCACATCCAGCATTGCCCCCGCCTTTCGTCACTGCGCGCCGCCGAGCAATGCCCGCAGCTGCCGCTCCTTTTCCTGCATCAGCTCATCGAACCGCGCAAGATAGTCATAAGGATACTTGCATTCGGTCAGGCGCTCAATGCCGCGTCTGCCGCCGAGCACCTTCGTCGATGCCCCCGCGCCGATGCCGAGAATCGTCTGCGAATCGTCCATCATCATGACATTATAGGCGCTCTCGAATCCCGGCTTTGCGTAGCCGACGTTTTCGAGATTCGCCGCCATGTTCTTCTGCCGGTAGAGATAGTACGGCCGGTAGCCCGCCGCCGTCAGCGTTTTCTGCGCATAATCGACCATTTCCGCGACGGCCTCCGCATCCGGCATCGAAAGGCTCTGATAGAAGTCCGCCGCCTTTTTCAGCGACAGGCAATGCACCGTGATACTCTCCGGATCGAGCCCGACTGCGCGGTCAATGCTCTCCCGGAAGCCCTCCACGGTATCGGCGGGCAGCCCCGCAATAAAATCCATATTGATATTATCAAAGCCCAGCTCTCGCGCCAGATAAAATTTATCCACGGCATCCTGCGCGGTATGCGGCCGCCCCGCCGCTTTCAGCACATCATCCTGAAAGCTCTGCGGATTGACCGAGATGCGCGTCACGCCGAACTGCCGGAAAAAGCCGATGCTCTCCCGCGTGATCGTATCCGGTCTGCCCGCTTCGATCGTGTATTCGCGGAGCGGCTGACCGCAGACGAAATTCGCGTGCAGCCAGTCGAGCGGCTGATACAGGTCGATCGCGGTCGGAGTGCCGCCGCCGATATAGATACTGTCAACGGTCAGGCCGTATTCCTCAACGATTCTGCCGACAAGACCGATCTCCTTTGCGAGACAGACATAATAATCATCGACCAGCCTGCCCATCTGCGAGACGGAATTGCTGACGAATGAGCAGTATTTGCAGCGCGTCGGGCAGAACGGGATCGAGACATAGATCGCAACGCTGTCCTTCGGTGCGGCATTGAGGATCGGCTGCTGCACTTCGAGGATCTCTGCGGCGAGCTGCGTTTTTTCTTCGGTGACGCGCCAGATATTCCGGAAGTCGTCCTTTGCCTGTTCGATGCTGCCGGTGCGCTCCGAGAATTTCCGGAGCAGATTGACCGGCCGGATGCCCGTCAGCATTCCCCATGCAGGCTGGATGTCCGTCAGCTCGCAGAACAGCGGATAGCTCAGGCCGGAGATCTCGCGGTCGAGGATGTTATTGGGGATATCTGCGAGGAGAATTTTCCCGCTGCTGCGCGATTCTCCGCCGATCTTCACCGCGCACGAAAGACGCTGCCCGTCCGTTTCCGGCAGCAGCACCGCAGAAAAATATTCGCCCTCTGCGGGCGGCTCCGGTTCCGTTGAAAATGTGAATTTTTCCGCCGGACGGAACAGCTTCAGAAGCGCTTCCATTTCGTATGTGCGGCCGTGGCCGTATGTGTGAATCACCATATAGTTCCGTCCTCTCTTTTTCATACAAACCGGAGTCGGCAGGGCCGACAGCCGTTTCCCTCCGGCGCCGTTTCGCGGAGCATACCAGTCTCGTCGCTGTTACGGCGCTG
>CAMOOV010000047.1 GCA_946621745.1 uncultured Ruminococcus sp. | reverse complement strand
GGACTTCCCGACCATCATCAAGAGCAAGGGGCTGAACGGCTACGGCGCTGAGCCGGTGCTGCCGAATCCGCCTGCTCCTGCGGCGGAGGACGGCATCACGGTCGAGGTCACGGTTGACGGGAAGAAGTACAGCGGCAAACTGAATAAGGCATGATACAGAGCGCCTGTCGGGAAATTTTCTCGGCAGGCGCTTTTTTGGTACTCAAAAGCTGCAAAAGTGTCCTATTGGTAGTGAAGGGGTTGACTTTTCCGGCTATCAGTAGGAGGTGAGATTCATGATAAAGCGCAAGATTACTGACAAAGAAAAGGAAATGGTGAATGGAGGTATCACTGTGGAAGAGACCAAAGAGCCTGTCGTCCCGGTCGGCGATAAGTATATGCTGACGATCAAAGAGGCGTCAAATTATTTCAGCATTGGCGAAAAGAAGCTGCGTCGGCTGGCGGAAGAACACACAGGTGATTTCGCTGTCATCAACGGAAACCGCTATTTGATTATTAGAACAAAATTCGAGCAGTTTCTCCTCGAAACTTCTACCATCTGATTTGACGTTAAAGTGCCGTAAGTAGTTGCTTTTTCTCCGAAATAGAGTAATATATGATACTAAGCCCGGAGAGGCAAATATATTACTGGAGGCGATCAGCATGGACGAACTGAAAATCCCGGAGAAGTTTATTCTCTCAGTCAAAGAGGCTGCTTTATACTTCGGCATGGGAGAGAAGAAAATCCGCAGACTGGCAGAAGACAACGAAGGCGACTTTGCGCTGTACAACGGTAACCGCTACCTTGTTATCCGCCCGCTGATGGAGCAGTACTTCACAGCGCTTGCAAAGAAAGGAGGGACACAGGATGCAGAGAGCAACACCGGAGAATAAGGATTTCCTGACGCCTGAAGAGACGATCGTTCTTTTCGTCCTGAGCAGACGGAAATTCGGCGAATGGCTGCGTAAACAGAACACCCGCCCGATGATTGTGATAGTCGGGAAGCGTAAAATGATCAACCGCACAGTCTTTCAGGAGTATCTGTGCGAACACCCTGAGTTAAGGAGGAAAAATTAATGGGTATCAGAGGAAACATCCGCCGGGATCCCAAGCGTCGTATTCTTCGCGCTGGGGAGTCCATCAGGGCGGACGGCAAGTATCAGTTCAAGTATTATGTAGACGGGAAGCCGCACTTCGTTTATAGCTGGAAGCTGGAACCGACAGACACGCTTCCACAGGGAAAGAAACCGTGTCTTTCCCTGCGTGAGATGGAGAAGCAGATCGGCTATGACCTTGATGCGATGCTCGATCCGCAGAAGAAAAACATGACCGTGATGGAGCTTGTTGAGCGCTATCTCAGAACCAGAACCGCTGTAAAGCCGCAGACGAAAACGAATTACAACTTCGTGGTGAACCTTCTGAAAAAGGAGGAGTTCAGCGGCAGAAAGATCGGAACCATCAAGACCTCGGATGCAAAGCTGTTTCTGATCAAGATGCAGAGCGACGGCAGGGGCTACAGTTCCGTCAAGACCGTGCGCGGTGTTCTGCGACCGGCATTTCAGATGGCAGTCGATGATGACATTCTCGTTAAGAACCCTTTCGGCTTCCAGCTTGCCGGTGTGGTCGTCAACGACAGCAAGACCAGAGAGGCTATCACCAAAGAACAGATGCGCAAGTTCCTGAAATTCGTACACGACGATAACACCTACTGCAAATACTACGAGGCGGTATTCATCCTGTTCCATACCGGGATGCGTATTTCGGAATTCTGCGGTCTGACGCTGAAAGACATTGACTTGCAGAACAGGGTGGTCAACATCGACCACCAGCTTCAGCGCACTTCAGACATGGAGTATGTGATTCAGACCACCAAGACGAATGCAGGTAAGCGACAGATCCCGATCACCGAGGAGGTCGCCCGGTGCTTTCAGGCGATCATCGAGGACAGAGAGAAACCTCGACGGGAACCGTTCGTGGACGGCTACTGCGGCTTCCTGTACTTCGATGAGAACGGTATGCCGCTGGTCGCGCTGCACTGGGAACACCGCTTCAACCGCATGGTCAGCAAGTACAACGAGATTTACCGTGTGCAGATGCCGAACATCACGCCTCACATCTGCCGCCATACCTACTGCAGCAATCAGGCAAAGGCAGGCATGAACCCGAAAACTCTGCAATATCTGATGGGACACAGCGAGATCGGTGTCACGCTTGACGTTTATACGCATCTGGGGCTGGAGGATGCTGCTGCGGAGCTTCACCGCATGGAGGAACTCCAGAACGCCCGTCAGGAAATGAACAGAACAAAGGATGAAGCAGTATGATATGCTTCCGGCTGCGGCTCACTTCGGTGAGCCGCTATTTTTTTGCCCATTTTGACTTGATGAATTGGAAGGATTATGGTATAATGAAAAGGTATATACCGGCGCTTTAGTAGTATCATACTGTGATCTTGGTAGTAAGCGCAGTAGTAAACGTAGTAGTAATCGCTTTACTACTACCCGCTGTTTCCGCGATATGCGCCAATTCCTTAGTAGTAAAACACCCTGTGTTTACTACCATTTTTACTACTAACGATGTCCTTAGAATGCTAAGATTTGCCGCAATTTGCCGAGTTAGCCCCGAATTTTGACAGAATCAATACACCCGTTCGTCAAAGTATACAAAGGCAAATCGCGGCAAAACACGGCAAATCACGGAGGTTTAGACCTATGATAAAAGTTATGTTTGTTTGCCACGGCAACATCTGCCGCTCGCCGATGGCAGAAATGATAATGAAGGAAACGCTGCGGCAGCGCGGCATTGCAGATCGCTTTGTGATTGCGTCCAGCGCGACCAGCACGGAGGAGATCCGGGGCGATACGGGCAATCCGGTTTATCCGCCGGCGCGCGCCGTGCTGAAAGCGCATGGGATCCCGTGCAGCGATCACCGCGCCGTGCAGCTGAAAAAATCCGACTATGCGGCATACGATTATATCATCTGCATGGACAGTCTGAACCTGCGCAATATCCGTCGCATCATCGGCAGCGATCCGGAGAACAAGGTCTTTCGGCTTCTGGATTTCACTGCTGCGCCGCGCGATGTTTCGGATCCGTGGTTTACCGGCGATTTCGGGAAAGCCTATTCGGATATCGTATGCGGCATTGAAGGACTGCTCAGTTATCTGGAGGGGAGGGGAGTGCTGTGATCCGTCCGATCTGTAAAGACAAGGTCTTGCTTTCGCAGCCTGCGGCGGATGCGTCGAATTCAGATTTGCAAATTGCTGCCGATCTGCAGGATACGCTTCAGGCCAATGCGCACCGCTGTGTCGGCATGGCGGCGAATATGATCGGCGTACCGAAGCGTATCATCGCCGTATTGCTGCCCGGAATGCAGATGCCGCTCGTCATGCTGAATCCGCGCATTCTCGCGTCCTCCGGCGAATATGAAACGGAGGAGGGCTGTCTGTCGCTGCCCGGTACGCGCAGGACAAAGCGCTTCCGCGTGATCACGGTGCGCTGGCTGAATATGGCCATGCAGCCGCAGAAGCGCCGCTTTGAGGGCTATGCCGCGCAGATCATTCAGCATGAACTGGATCACTGCGCCGGCATTTTGATCTGACATAAACGATAGCATGAGAAATGAGGTAACAGACTATGAACGGATTTCTGAAAGCAGGTGCAATGATCGCGCTGGCTGTCCTTTGCTGCGGATTTCTTCCGGGATGCGGTGAGAGAAGCGCTGAGCGGAAGATCGTGTCTGCCGCAAAAACCTACATCAAAGAAAAATACGGCTTCTCACCTGAAATCACCGGCTTTGAGTTTCGTCATGTCGGCGAGCTGGAATGGAACTCGCATAAGAAGGATGCGGGCTATGTGACAATGGCGCATGACGGCCGCGAATTCAAGGCGTATATCAGTCCGAAGGAACCGGATGTCAACTGCGATAATTTTATGCAGAAGGATGTGGATGACAGACTCGCCGCATATTTCAGGGAACAGCTGGACTGTCAGGATATCGCTGTTGAGACAACATACGGCAGCTTCATCCGCTGCGGCGTTCCGGCGGATATCCGCAGCTATGAGGAGTTGTTCGCGGGCTGTGACAATATCTGCATATATGTTTCCGCATACGGTCTTGACAGAGAAAAGGTCAGTGCGCTGGATGTTTCTAAGCTCGGCAAAACGACAGAGGTCACGCTGGTTGAGTGTCATTCGGCTTCTGATTTGCAGGACGAAATAATATGGGAGAAGGCCGCGGTATGGCGGCATGACAACGGCGGCGGAGAATACGCTGAAATGTTCAAGGCGTATTATCATTTCCGTGACGGTGAGGTCGAAACGATCGAAAAATGAATGATTCGGTCATATGCATTCTTTTCCGGATGCCCGAAGAATAACAGCAGCGATTTTACAAAAACTATATCAAAAATCAATCGAGGATAAACACATGAAACAGAATAAAACACTTTCCTTTCTGCTTGCGGCAGTGACGGCTGCGGGCATTCTTGGGGCATATCCGGCGGTGAAGGTCTCCGCGGATGTCACGGAGCTGACGCAGTCCGCAGAGTTGCTTGATACGCTCTATCCGTTCAACACCTACCTGATGCGCGATAACAACGAAAACACCTATTTCTGCTTCGCGGCGGGGCATACCGTCACGATCGCCTGCGATCAGCCGATTGCCGGCATTTCGATGAAATTCCAGAAGCCCTCCGGCGGCTGGACTGTTACGGCGGATGACCGCACACTGGAATTCGGACAGCAGGGCTATCAGCATGATTTCGCCGATGTGTCGGAGCTTGGGGCGAACAGGGTCACAGTCACTTTCTCCGCGCCGACAGATGTAGCGGAGCTGCGCGTCTTCGGTGAGGGCGAGCTGCCGGACGATGTGCAGGTCTGGCAGCCCTGTCACGAAAAGGCTGATATTGCGCTCTTTTCCACGCATAATGACGACGAGCATCTGTTCTTCCTCGGACTGATCCCCGATGCGCTGGCACGCGGCAAAAAGATAGAGGTCATCTATTTTGCAAATCATTACAGCGAGCCGATCCGGATGCATGAGCTGCTGAATGCGCTCTGGAAGGTCGGTCTGCGAAATTATCCGGTCATGGGGCCGTTTCCGGATCAGTATTCGGAAACGCTCCCTGCGGCGAAACAGAATCTCGCATACGCCGGCATATCCTATGATTCCGTGATCGGCTATCAGGTCGCGATGCTGCGGCGCTTCCGGCCGGAGATCGCCGTCGGCCACGATATCAACGGCGAATACGGTCACGGTCAGCACCGTGTCAATTCTGATTCGCTGATGAATGCAGTGAATCTTTCCGGCGATCCGGCAAACTATCCGGATTCTGCCGCGCAGTACGGCGCATGGGATGTGCCGAAAACCTATATTCATCTCTGGGGACAGAACCGCCTTGTGATGAACTATGATATCCCGCTGGATTATTACGGCGGAAAGACGGCGTATCAGGTGAGCATGGAGGGCTACGCCTGCCACAATTCGCAGCAGTATACCTGGTTCACGCAGTGGGCGAGGGGTTATGCGGGTGCGCCGATCACGGCGGCCTCACAGATCGGCGTCTACAGCCCGTGCATCTACGGTCTGTACCGCTCGACCGTCGGGCCGGATACGGGCATCAACGATATGTTTGAGCATATAGATACGCCGCGGCTCGGCGATGCGGACGAGAGCGGCACTGTGACGGCGGCAGATGCGCAGATGACGCTGACGGAAGCGGCAGCGATCGTTTCCGGCAGCGATCCGGCCTTTACGGATGCGCAGAATAAAGCCGCAGACGTTGACCTCAGCGGAGCGGTCACGGCTGCGGATGCACAGCATATTCTGGTTTACAGTGTGCTGAATGCGGTCGGCGGGCAGAGCGTTCCGTGGGAGAATGTGCTTGCCGGAAACTATGAATAACAAAGAAGCGCTGCGGGGTCTGATGCTCCCGCAGCGCTGTTGATTCTGTGATTATTCCTCAGGCATATCCCAGTTGTGCCAGACATTCTGCACATCATCGTCATCCTCAAGATGTTCGAGCAGCAGTCCCATCTTGCGCAGAGCTTCCTCGTCGGTCAGCGTTACATAGGTGCTGGGGACTTCCTCAGCCTCCGCCGATGCAACGAGATAGCCCTTTGCGGTCAGCCCCTCGCGCAGTGCGCTGACGGCTGCCGGATCGCAGACGATCTCAATGCTGTCCTCGGAGTAGGTCATATCATCGCCGCCCAGCTCCATGACATCCTCCATGACGGTGTCCTCATCCAGCTCGCCCTCATGCTCAATGACAACGATGCCCTTGGTCGAGAACAGATAGGAAACGCAGCCGGTCGTGCCGAGATTGCCGCCGAACTTGTCGAAGTAATGGCGGATATTGCCGGCAGTACGGTTCTTGTTGTCGGTCAGGCATTCAACGATGACCGCAACGCCGTTCGGACCGTAGCCCTCGTAGGTGAGGGATTCATAGCTGTTTTTATCGCTGTCGCCTGCGGCCTTTTTGATGAGACGGTCAATGTTGTCGTTCGGGACATTGTTCGCTTTTGCCTTTGCGATGAGGTCGCGCAGCTTGCTGTTATTGTTCGGATCGGGGCCGCCCTCTTTGATGACGACCATCATTTCACGGCCGATCTTTGTAAAGATCTTCGCCTTTACGGCATCGGTCGCTTCCTTTTTCCGCTTGATATTGTTCCATTTGGAATGTCCGGACATATGGTTTACCTCCTATTCTGCTGATTCGGTTTCCTGCGAGCCTTCCGCCCAGATCACCGCAAAGAGCGCGTGGAGCCGTTCGGTCTGTCCGCAGAGATATAAATATCCGAACAGGCATTCAAAGCCTGTTGCTTTCCGGTAGTCTGCCGGTGTTGCGTGCTTCGGTACGCTGATGCCGTTTGCATTGCGTCCGCGTCGGAGAATATCCGCTTCCTCCGGTGTCAGCATTTCCGCGATCCTGCCGGCCGCAGCGGCCTGATATGCAGCGCGGACGTGCGCGACGGCCTGCGAATGCAGCTCTCTGGCGGGACGGTTTCCCTCCCGCAGCAGCATCTCGCGCACCATGACCTCATAGACGCTGTCACCGAGAAAAGCGAGTGCGAGCGGACTGTACTGCTTGGCCGCGTCAGGGGAGAGCGGTGTCTGTAAAGGATCAGTCAACATAATCGAACTCAAAACCGTTGATCGAAACGGTCACGCCCTCCTTTGCACCCATTTCTTCGAGCTTTGCAATGATGCCGCTGCTGATGAGAACACGCTCGAAATACTGGAGCGACGACCAGTCATCGGGATTGACCGTGCGCATGATCGGCTCCATGAACGGCGCATCGACCTGATAGACGCCGTTTTCGTCGATCTCGACCGTGAAGCGCTTCTTCTCCTCCGGAGCGGGCTCCGGTACGGCCTCCGGCTCAAACCGCTTGACCGGCGGGAGCGTATCGAGCACGCGGGAGATCTCGTCGAGCAGCGGTTTGGTACCCTGCGCCGCCGCCGCGGAGATGACATAGAACGGCAGCTCCTTTTCGGCGATATAGGCGTGCAGACGCTCGATCTGTTCCTCGGATGCGAGATCGGCCTTGTTCGCGGCGACGATCTGCGGGCAATGGCTGAGATCCTCGGAGAAATTCGCAAGCTCGCGGTTGATCTTCTCGAAATCCTCGATCGGATCGCGGTCCTCACAGCCGGAAACATCCAGCACATGGACGATCAGGCGGCAGCGCTCCACATGGCGCAGGAACGAGTGTCCGAGGCCGGCACCCTCCGCCGCGCCTTCGATCAGGCCTGGAATATCCGCCATGACAAAGGAGCGTTCATCATCGAGCTTGACAACGCCCAGCACCGGCTCCAGCGTTGTGAAATGATAATTTGCGATCTTCGGCTTTGCTGCGGAAACGACGGAGATCAGCGTAGACTTTCCGACATTCGGGAAGCCGACGAGTCCGACATCCGCGAGCAGCTTCAGCTCCAGAATGAGATCGAATTTTTCACCGTCATAGCCGGGCTTTGCGAAGCGCGGGACCTGTCTGGTGGAGCTGGCGAAATGCTGATTGCCCTTGCCGCCCTTGCCGCCCTTAGCGATAATGACAGGTTCATCGCCGGAGATATCGGCCATGACTCTGCCGGACTGCGCTTCACGGATGACGGTTCCGCGCGGCACCTTGATAACGAGATCCGGTGCGCTTTTGCCGGTGCAGCGCTTTGCAGCGCCGGGCTGACCGTTTTCGGCGATATATTTCCGCTGATACCGGAATGCGATCAGCGAGGAGAAATGATCGTCCGCAACAAAGATGACATCGCCGCCCTTGCCGCCGTCACCGCCGTCCGGCCCGCCGGCCGCGACATATTTCTCGCGGTGGAAGCTGACAGCGCCGTCACCGCCTCTGCCTGCTTCAATATGGATCCTTACCTGATCGACGAACATTGACATTTACGCACCTCTTCTCATAAAAAAGCCCCCCTGCCGGCAGCAAGGGGGATACGGCGAACCGCATAAACAGCACCGCACCGAACTGCTCCGGCACGGTGCCTATTGTTTACTTACTGCTCGACAGCATAAACACTGACGCGCTTTCTGTCGCGGCCGAGACGCTCGAAGCGAACCTGACCGTCGATCTTTGCGAACAGTGTATCATCCGAACCAATGCCGACATTGTTGCCCGGATGGATATGTGTGCCGCGCTGACGCACGAGAATATTGCCTGCGAGAACATACTGACCGTCGCCGCGCTTGACGCCAAGGCGCTTTGCTTCGGAATCACGGCCGTTCTTGGTAGAACCAACGCCCTTCTTATGAGCGAAGAACTGCATACTGATACGCAACATAGTGGATTGCACCTCCGTTTTATGAAATGGCGGCTGCTTCAGACACGCCGGATTTTAACGGTCATCATGCCGTCATAATCCTCCGCGAGTACCTGCAAATGAATGAGCAGCCCGTGCAGGAGTTCCGATTGCACAGAGTCCGGCGAATCGAGCCGGAAGTAGAGCAGGTTCTGAGCATCCGATGCCGGATTTTCTATGATGCTGACCGCTGCACCGAAGCATTCGGTGAGGGTATTGCAGGTAAGCTGCATTGCAGAGGAGACCGCCGCGCAGAGGATCATGCCGTCCTCGCTGCCGCTCTCATACTCCGCATGGCCGCTGACCGCAGCACTGACATATAGCCCGTCCTGCTGCTCAAAAACCGCATTCAGCTTCATCTGTGCTTATTTGCTGATGGATTCGATGCGGACCTTGGTGAACGGCTGTCTGTGGCCGATTGCACGCTTCTGACCGCACTTCGGCTTGTAGGTGAAGACACGGATCTTCTTGCCCTTGCCGTTTGCAAGAACCTTCGCTGTGACCTTTGCGCCGTCCACGAGGGGAGCGCCGATCGTCAGACCGCTCTCGTCGCCGACTGCTGCGACCTGATCGAAGGTAACGGTATCGCCTGCCTCGACCGCGAGCTTCTCAACACGGATGATGTTGCCCTCCTCGACCTTCAGCTGCTTGCCGCCTGTCAAAATGACTGCATACATGGTATTACTGGCACCTGCCTTTTCCATAAACTCGCTGCGAACGGTGCGCATGACCCGCGTCGGGACATAGTACGGCTTCAACCGATCAGCAAGCGGCTCTATTATTATATCAAATTTCGTGCATTTTGTCAAGAGCAGCCGGATGCCGCCCTGCAACGATTCTCAGGGCGGCATCCGGTCGGATTTTGGTGATAATCACGGAAAAATCAGAGCTTCGGGATGAGCTTTGCAATGAATTTGAGAATCAGCGTGCTGTCATCATTGCTGAGGCCGGCTGTACCGTCAACCTCTGCATTCTGTTTGCCGGTATTGCTGATTACGGCTTCCCCGTCCTCCGCAAGATAGCGAGACAGCAGGACAACATCAGTAACATCAACGGTACCGCTGCAGTCCACATCGCCGGGTAAGAGCTTTTCGCCGGAGCCCTGACTGGCACTGTCTGTTGTGGTCGTTGTACCGGTTTCCGGCTGCGGATTTTCGGGCAGCTCCGGATCGTAGGTATCCCAGTCGGGCAGCTCGTCGAGCGTGATGCAGTAGTCGCTGGTGTAGATCTTTTTCAGCTCCGCCGGATCGTTCAGGCCGGTGAGATAGCGCTGATACCACGGGCAGAAATAGAGCCATGCGGCCTTGTCCTTCAGCAGATTGTCGAGGGAGGGGATCGTGTCATTCTCGCTCATGACGACCATTTTCTTTCCCTCGGTCTGTCCGACCATCGTATAGAAGGATGCTGCGATCGCACTCGGATTCGGGTCGTTGTTGTTGATCGCATTGTATTTGTCGATGCCCTGAAAATCGACATACTTGTCGCCCGGATACCATTCAGATGCATGAGCAGAGGTCGATGCCGTCCAGATCCAGAGCAGATTGTTCAGCTTGTACTTGTTCGTGAGCTGATCCCAGAGATAGATATAAAGCTCCTTGCAGGCCTCGGGACCGTCCGCGCCCCACCAGAACCACGCGCCCTCGGCTTCATGCAGCGGGCGGAACAGGATCGGCACACCGGCATCACGCGCCTTGCCGAGCTGTTCGGCGAGCAGCGCAATATCCTTGTCGATCTGCTCATGCTCCCATGTGCCTTCCGTGACGGCATTCTTCGCGCTGAATGTCGTGAAGGCGCTGCCGTTCGCGGCGGATTCCACATAGAATGCGCATTCGGAGCTGCCCTTTTCGGTCGGGACATTCCAGTGATAGGTGACGGTCGGGATGCCGCCCTTGTCCTTGTACCATGCGATCACGCGCTCCGGCGCATCGTCAAAATAGGGCGAGGTCGTGTTGTAGAACAGGAAGTCGATGCCGCGGATCGCGGGCTGCTTGCCGGTCGTTTCCTGAATGTACTCAAACTCGGCCTCGTTGTCCACGAGATAGTCGATCGGGAGTCCCTGCGATTCAAACGCATTTTTGTTGTAGTTATGCGAGCCGCAGTATTCCTGCTGGCCGGAGAGGATGTGATTGCCGTAGTTCTCCCGCATATAGGCATAGAGCTTCCGCGCTTCGGGGGATGCATTCGGATTGCAGGGGGCAGCGTCCGGCTCGAAATTCGTCAGATAGGCCGGTGCATCGGAGATCGTCAGATAATCGAGGAAGGTGTAGCCCCAGTAGCTCTTGACGGTGATCGTATTTTCGCCCTTGTTCAGATGCACATATCCTGCGGGGAGCATCTGCCAGCCCTTGCCGGAATTGAACGGGAACAGCACCTCGCCCTGCGATTCGCCGTTGACGAGCAGATACTGTGTCTTGTCAGGCTTTTCGGGATTGCCGAAGCACTGGATATAGCAAAGCTCCAGCGCGTAATAGCCCTCCTTTTCCATGTTAACGGTGACGGTGACCTGTGCGTCCTTGCGGTCGATGTAGACATAGCTTTCGCCCGACCAGCCGGACATATCACAGACATTGCCGAAGCCGTCCTCGTCGATCTGTTCCCATGTGATCGGCGGATTTTCGCAGTCTGTGAGCTTGCCGCTCTCAAATTCGACCTTGATGACCTCGCTTGCGGCGGATGTGCCGGCGGGCAGCGAGAGTGCGCTCATGCACAGCACGCTGGCTGACACCAGCGCGGTTCCCCTTTTCGCTTTCATGATGATAACCTCTTTCATTATATATTTATGTGAGCAGACCGGCAGGGAACGCCGGTTTGCTGAACACCGATCGGAACGCGGCTTTCTTTATTTTTCCAGCTCAGCGATCATGTCAATGCGCCGCTGATGCCTGCCGCCCTCAAATTCCGTAAACAGGAATGTGTCAAGGATCTCGCGGGCCAGCCCCTCGCCGACGACGCGTGCACCCATGCACAGCACATTTGCATCATTGTGCAGGCGTGTATACTTTGCGCTGTATGTCTCCGTGCAGACTGCTGCGCGGATGCCCTTCATCTTGTTCGCTGCCATGCTCATGCCGATGCCGGTGCCGCAGAGCAGAATGCCGGTATCCGCTTCGCCGGACTGGATCTTTCCGCAGACGATTTTTGCGATCTCCGGATAATCGCTCGGCGATTCGTCTGTGCCGCAGTCGATATACGGGATCTCCTGATCCTCCAGATACTGTTTGACGGTCTGCCGCAGCGAGGCTGCTGCGTGGTCACTTCCGATTGCTACCATATTGATTTCCTCCTGTTTATGCGTTTTCCATTTCGAGAATGCCCTGATGCGATACGGCAAAATGATCGCGGTCATGTTTCTCCGTGCCGTTGAACGAGAAATAATTGACATTTTCATCAAAATCGGGGATCTCCTGATCTGTGACACAGTCAAATGCTTTGCCGGATGCATCCAGCCTGACGATATAGTCCATGCCGGAATGCGGGTCGATCCAGATGCCGAGCGTGCAGTCGATCCCTTCCTCCAGATAATCGGAACGGTTGAAATGCAGATCGTCCCGGTCATTGTCGAAAATGATCTGTTCCAGCTCGCCGTCCGGATCTGTGCCTGCATAGAACGCGATGCCGTTGCTGTCGCCGTCGTGGTCAGGGTCGATCACGAAGCCGAGCTTGTATTCGCAGTCGCCGATATTCCTCACCAGACTTTTGAGATGCTGCTTTTGCAGGGAGATGCGGTCGCGTTCAAAGCCGTCGGCGCCGTCATACTGCGCCGCACCGTCCTCCGCACCGATCTCAACGGTATTGCTGACAATTTCATAGCCGCCGTCGATCCATGCCTTCAGCCAGACACGGACAGTGCCGCCGCCGTAATTCATCGGCCGGTAGGTCATTTCATCCTCGGCATTGCGTTCAAGCTGGATCGTGCCGTTCGCTTCGATCACCCATGTGAGCATATCGGAATCATATGCGCCGGCCGACCGCCGGACAAGTCCGGTGCTGTCCACTCGCAGCGAATAGCATGAGGAATAGTCGAATGTGATCGGCGGAGCGGTCTGCTTCGGCTGCTGCTGCCCGAAGATGGATTTCCGCGGATCGGGCTCGCTGTTCTGCTGCTTTTGCGTATCGGCATTGCTGCCGGACGGTGCGCTTTCCTGTGTCCGGTCATTCTCCGGCGCGGAGGCTTCCGCCGCCTCATAGTCGAGACCGAAGAGCTTCTGCGCCGCTTCGAGACGGTTGCCGTTTTCCTGCCGCACACAGCCGGTCAGCAGAACTGCCGTGAGCAGCAGCGTGAGATATCGCTTTTTCATGCGTGATTCCTCCTGCTATCAGCCGATCTTGACCGCCTGCAAATAGCTGACGGTCAGTGCTTCCGGCGGAACGGGCTCGGTCTGCATCGCCGCCATTGCGATGCCGCAGGCGGACTGGTCGCGCAGATGCATCGGTGCGGGGATAAAATCCTCGCTGATCTGCCGCAGAATGCCCATGCCGTCGCCGGCGACCGTGACCTGTTCATGATAGGCTTCGATCTGTGCGGCAATATCACCGGCTTCCAGTACCTGATCTTCGGTCAGGCGCGTGACGCGGAGACCGTCACTGCGGAAAAATGCGCAGTAGCAGAGATTTTTCCGCGCCGCGAGACAGGCGCAGATCACGCCGTTTTTCGCGGAGAGATTCCACGCGAGCCCCTCCAGTGTGGAGATGCCGGCACACTGCTTTCCGCCGGCAAATGCGAGCGCCTGTACCGCCGCTATGCCGATGCGCAGGCCGGTATAGGAGCCGGGGCCGTTCGCAGCGGCAAAGAGGTCAACATCCTGCACGCGCTTTCCGGTATCCGAAAGCAGTTCTTTGACATTCGGCATGAGGATCTGCGAATGCGCCCGCTGGGTATAGATCATCCGGTATCCGAGCAGGACACCGTCCTCCGTAACTGCGCAGGAGCAGGTCTTTCCGGATGTGTCAATCGCTAAAATCAGCAAGCAGCTCATCTCCTTCGATCGTTATGGTTCTGGGGCTGTCGCCGTTTCCGCTGATCGTGATTTTCAGCAGGGGAGCGGGCAGCTCGTCCTCGATAATCTCCGCCCATTCGATCACAAAGACCGAATCCTCCAGCGGATAATCCCAGAAGCCGGTGCTTTCCAGTGCATCGGCGGATGTGACGCGGTACATATCAAAATGATAGACCGAAACGCACCCTTCTGCGTGATATTCATTGACCAGCGCAAAGGTCGGCGAGCTGACGGTATCCGGCAGGCCGAGTCCCTGCGCAAGTCCGCGGGTAAATGTTGTTTTTCCGGCGCCGAGACCGCCGAAGAATGCAACGCAGGTGCCGGGGCGGAGTGCCGCGCCGATCCGCTTTGCAAATGCGAGCGTCTCTGCCGGAGATGCAGATACAAAAGATATCATAAAGGTTCAGTCCTGTTTCAGAGAATAATGGATCGTGACGGAGCAGCTCTGTGATGCATCGTCACGGGTGACACCGATGCGCTCCTGCGCGCCGCGCTCTGCGGGGATGACTTCCGTCAGGCGTTTGGAGAGCAGCACTGCCATGCCGCAGATCTCCGTATCCCAGAGCAGCGGATAGAATCCGAAGCGGGAGAGCGGGATCATCCAGATATCAGATGAGACTGCGTCCTCCGTGATGCGGAAGGTCACGGTCAGATTTTCCGCTGTATCGCTGAAAAGCTCGGCTGTGCGGAGCTCATGCCGGCGGATCTTTTTGCAGATCTGCGCGGTGAGAGCTTCGAGCTGTGCGGCGGAATCCTTCTGCACCAGCTCCTGATAATCGCTGCCGTTATGCTGCCGGACGAATTCCGACGGCACCTCAATGCGTGCATCGGTGCGGATTCTGCGGACGGTATACGGTTTCTGATCGGGCTTTGATTCCTCGCTTTCGGAGATCACCGTCTGCGGATAGGTGATCTTCAGTTCGGGATAATTTTTTGCAAGGATTCGCACAGCAGCGGCGTTCTGTTCGATCTCCGGTGCCGCACGGAGCGAACCGGGCAGCGGCTCGCCGTCCTCCCTGACGGAAACCGTCGTGACACCGAGCGGCTTGGTCAGGGTAAAGCCTTCCGCTTCTGCGCTGAGCGACTGCGTGAGCAGCTCTGCGGTGAGCGCCTGTGCATTCAGGGGCATGCGTGTTCCCTCCTTCCGTCATATGTCTGTTCACATCTATTGATGTCCCAACTATCTCTTGAAGATATCTGCTTGTCTTTTTGCCGTGAT
>CAMOOV010000046.1 GCA_946621745.1 uncultured Ruminococcus sp. | reverse complement strand
CATAAACGCTCGGTCACTTGTAACTATTTTGTTCAGAAGTAAATGCAACAAAACCAAGTAAAAAAATGTTCTTTTTCCGAAAGTAAACGCTACTTTTGCCCCCTAATTTTGCGTTTACTTCTGAATTTTACGGAAATAATAAATCTCTATTGACATTTCATGCTTTAAAGTGTATAATGTAAATGCAAGCGGGATTTGTAATCCCGAGATTATCGGGAAGGAGGTACAATGTATCAGAAGAAAAGAGTTGCGGCTTACGCAAGAGTCAGTACAGACATGGCAGATCAGCTCCATTCGCTCGCCGCACAGATCGAATACTTCACCGATCATATCCGGCAGCATGAGGGCTGGGAGCTTGTCGAGGTCTACTACGACGAAGGCATTACGGGAACCTCGGTAAAAAAGCGCGAAGGATTTAACCGTATGATCTCGGACTGTGAGAAAGGAAAAATCGACACGATTCTGACCAAGGAGGTCAGCCGATTCGCAAGGAACACGGTTGACACCTTGAACTACACGCGCAGGCTTTCCCAACTCAAAGTCAATGTCATCTTTACGAATGACGGCATCGACACTGATGACAAAGACGGCGAGCTCCGCCTGACTATCATGGCGAGTATCGCCCAGGAGGAAAGCCGAAAAATCTCAGAGCGTGTCAAATGGGGCGTCCGCCGAAAAATGGAGAACGGATATGTTCTCGGTTACAGCAAACTTCTCGGTTACCGCAAAGAGAATGGGGTGCTGCGAATTGTGCCGGAGGAAGCTGAGATCGTCCGCCGCATCTTCCATGAATATGTCTATGAGCGCAAGGGGGCCTATACGATTGCTAAGGGGCTGAACCGCGACGGGATTCGCTCTGTCAGAGGCGGGGTGTTCCGTCAGGATTCTCTGATTCGGATTCTGCGAAACGACAAATACTGTGGCGATCTGACGCAATGGAAAAAGTGCTCCACCGATTTCCTGACAAAACATGTAGTCTGGAATCAGAATGAAAACCCGGATACCCCTCTCATTTCTATCGCTGATCATCACGAGGGCATTATTCCAAGGGAGTTGTTTCAGGCAGCCCAGGAATTACTCGATGAACGCGGGAAGCGCGCAAAAGAGGGCATGAAGTATTCCTGCAAATACTGGTTCAGCAATAAGGTCGTCTGCGGCAAATGCGGTACACATTATTCCAAGACCGGCGGCAAGAATACGAATAATCCGATGCTGCATTGCTCCAACAGGGCGGTATACGGAACCGAGCACCGCATCAGCGCATACGGCAAACCGGTCGGCTGTGACAACATCTTCATGGTGGAGAACATTCTGAAAACCTGCGTCCGATATGTGCTGGCGTATGTCCGCGAGGAACGCGCGCAGATTGAAAAGCAGTTGCTGGCTGATATCCGTGAGATTCAGAAGCACGCCAAGAAGGTCGATGCAGCACCGCTGAAAGCAAAGATTGAGAAGACCTATGCAAAAAAGCAGAACGCTGTGGATCTGATGCTGGAGGGTATCATCTCCAAAGAAGATTTGAAGCGGCAAGTTGAGCAGTATGATGCTGAAATCCGGGAGCTGACTACGCAGATCGAAAACGGAAAGAATATGCGGAATACGCATGACCGGCAACTCGATGCGATTCGTGAATACATCGCGCAGATTAAGGCGACCGAGGACATGGACATTGACAGCACCGAGGTCTACGGCGAGGTTGTCCGTGAAATGGTTGTTTATGATGATTGCCGGCTCGATGTATATCTGCACTGTGTTCCGTTCGGATTCCGGCTGCATTACATCAAGGGGAAAAAGCCGTTTGGAAAGATGCAGATCATCACCGTTGATGAATGCACGACCATTTAACAGCAAATGTCCGTTCGAGGTGAACGGGCATATAATTAGGTTTCTTTTTGGTGCGTAGATATGCCGCAGCTGATGAAAAGTAAGCTGATAGCCGTTTGCTTTGGCGAGTCTCGTCAGATGATTCTTGATGTACTTGTATCCCAGCGGAATGATGAAGTCAGTCTCAGACTGGTGCGGAATCCTGTCAATCAGCGATTGAATGTACGCCGGAACAACAAGACGCCGCGTCGAGTTGAAGGTCTTGTTCAGATCCCGGATCACATCCTGTGTACCAAGATACAGCTTGCTGCGCTGAATCGTCAGTACGCCGTCTTTGATGTCGCCGAACTGCAAGCCGCGAACCTCACTCATGCGAAGCGAGAGCCACATCGCAAGCAGGCACGGCAGCTCAATCTCTGTACCACGAATCATCCGGATCACTTGCTCAGCAGTCGGCAGCTCGTTCACTTTCGGTACCTTCGGCGGCAGCGTCACATTCCACTGCGGATTGACACCATACATTTTCAGAGCGGCTCCGATCAGATTCTTGGCTTCTGCGATCGTCTTGCGCGTTTTCGTCGCCGCCTCCTCGTTGATCGCCCGCTGCATCACGAAACTGTCAATCTCGTGAATGTCCAGGGGCATCAGCGTTTGCAGCCGGTTTTTGAGGATGTTTTCATAGCCGTAGACCGTGGACGGCGAGAGTACGTTCTTCTTGCTGTCAATATATCCTCGCACAGCCTGAGCAACCGTGAATCTGCTCTTTGCTGTCTGTATATCCCTGATGAACTCTGCCGCAAGCTTCTCTGCTTCCCATCTTGTCGGTGCGGTGATGGATTTCTTTTCTTTTTTACCCTCCTTGTTGACTCCGAGATAGACCTGAACCCTCCAGTTTCCGGAGGGCATTTGTTTTGCATTTGCCATAGTATATACTCCTTTTCTCAAGGCATACACCATAGCCCTCGCTATCAGTATACACCATTTCCTTCAAACAGTTAGTAATTCCATAATAACATCCGCAAAACAATACTTATTCATTACCAAAAAGTCCGCGATTCATCAACTTCAGAGAGAATGCTTTTCACTTTCTATTCATGTGCTTATCACAATTCTCTTTTCATTTCATTGTATAATATGGAAAAGTTAAAATTGAAGCATCTGGAGGGGAAAATGATAAAAAAAAGGATTACTGCATTCGCGCTTTCGCTTTCTTGTATCGGAGCGCTTGCTTCATGCGGTTCGGGCGGGAGCCCGTCCTCCGAAACTTCCGGTTCTTCTTCTGAAAGCACGGTTACTGAAGTATCCGGGAGCACAACGGAGACTGTGACAGAGGCTGTGGAGCAGAAGGAGAAAAAGCCGATCAAAAGCTATGAAAAGAAGCATTTCAATGTAAGCGGAGACTGCCTTTACCGGGAGGATTATTCCTACAATGATAACGGACAGTTAGAATCCTATATTCTTTGGACGACTGCCAATACCAATACGATTGTTTATATGACCACGGTACAATATGAGTACGACGGCAGCGGAAAGCTGGTCAAGTCAACCAGAACATTCACCGACAATAAAGATGCACAGCAGCTTATGTATGACATCGAGAAAAAAGAGGGCTTTTACAAATACGGCTTCGGCTTCGGAAATACAGCGGAAGAAGAGGCAGGAAATTACTATTCGGTTGATGAATACGACGATGAGGGCTGGATTACTTCCACAAAACGATACAGCAAATCGGGCGGCAATGCTCTGCTTTCAGAGGTCGTTTATGTATATGAAGATGTTACAAATCCAGGCGATAAGACGCTTTATGGGATTGATAAATCCATTAAAGATCTTTCATATGTTAAGTCGCTGAATGGTGAAAGCTCGGGTTCGTTTTATGAAACGTTTTCTTATAAAGGCGAAAAGTGTGTTAAAAGGTATTTATCTTGCAGTGAATTTCATTCTTCCGCTAGTATACAAGATACCTATAATAATGACGGTACTATTGCATATACCACGATATCGGAAGACGGAAAACAGTATGAGACCAGATATACATTTGATGAGTATGACAATATCCTGACCGAGAAAAAGTATCTGATGACCGGACAAAAGATCAATTCAAAATCGGGAAGTGCTTCCGGTTCCGGAAGCAGTACAAAGAAGACGGTCCAACCGCCGAAGATGACCTTGCCGGACATTGAAAGCTACGGCACGCTTGATTCCTATGTTGAATATAAGTATACTTATAAATAAAGTGTCCGGTGGCAAGAATAATACTCTTGCCACCGGTTTGTTGCTCATATCGCTTATCCTGCAGAATGTTCCCGATAAAAGAGGTTCGGGAAATGTCCCGATTGCGGAGCAAGAAGTTTGACAGAGTGAAAATATTTTTTCGGAAACTGTCATGTGCCTGCTGTCAAGGTCGCAGACTTTGCCCAGGAAATGAAACGAATGTGAAATGCTCCTGTTTTGATAACCCGAATCGGGTTGTCGAAACGGATATTGGGTAGCATCTATCTGTTGGGGCACTTTTTGAGCGATTTCACACAATTTTCACAGCGTTCTTTGTGATATGGGCTGGTGACTGTATGATACTTCTCGTTCATTTTGAAACGTTTTTTTGAAAATGCGGCTCATGAAAAGCGAAATATTTTTATAGCATAGTTAATTACTATGTTATAATTGAGCGTGATTGTTTGGAGCAGATCTGGTCATGCATGGCAGAAAGAGAGCGGAACAAAACCAAATCATTTTCAACGAGATAATATGGCTGCAATCAAACTCAAATTACGAATTTAGGCCGAGAACATATGTTCTCGCTCTATTATAGCAAACATCCGTTCGATTGTCAAGAGGTAAAAAGAACGATGCGCAGAATTATGCACATCGTCTTTTCTGCTATGATTTGTCCGAATTGCGTGAAAGCACATTGAGACCGTTTTGTGAGCAGTATTCCATTCTTTGAACCGGTTTGAAAAAGGAAAACAACGGTTAGCCCGGACTACTTCTGTAATATTCATTGTTTCACTGTTCCCTTTTCTATTCAGTCAGTAACGGATAAACGCTCATACTGCCGCTTACAGAAACCTACCGATACATTACCCAATATCCGTATTGCACGCACGTTTCAGGTCGAGCGATACTGACTTGGGCGCTCCGCGGCATCCTTGGGCATTGCCCAAACCCTGCTTGAAAAATAATTTGCCTATTATATAACAAAGCTGTAACCAGCGCCGTGACTTATACCGAGCAACTAAACAGGTAAAAAACTACGATTCCATCCCGGAGCTGCGTTCTGTGAATCTCATTTCTTCCAAAGCCGCACGAATCAAAACGACTTTCAGCAACCATTTGTAGATCCGCACAAGAAGGTACAGCCTGTTTTATGCAAATGGACGAATTTTCTGTTTTTGTCGGAAAATTGCCTTTCTCGTGTCATATATATTTAAATAGGGAATTATAAATTGACATCCTATTTGTTTTCTGATATAATGACTTAAAAAGTTATTGCGGCAAGGGAGGCGATCGGTTTTGCGTGACGACGATCTGTGTGTTGTCCTTGCAGAAAAGTATTATCAGGATATATATCGTTACTGCTACGCGAAACTGAATTATGACGAAAACGCCGCGCAGGACTGTACGCAGGAAGTATTCTTTGTCCTGGTGAGAAAGAGAGACACATTGAATCTTGCCGGCAATATGAGGGTATGGCTGTATAAAACCGCTGACCGTGTCATAAAGCATTATTGGCGAATGGAAAAGAGAAGAAAGAATCAGGTTCCGATTGACGATGTGGAGTTGTCGGACGACGGCGGTATTTCTGCATTGTTTCGTGATTCGCTGTTTGAATGTCTGACAGATCAGGAATACGAATTGCTTTCAGAATATTATAATGCACCGTTCGGCAGCAGAAATGAGCTTGCACAGAAGCATGGAATGACGATATATGAACTGTACAGGGAAATTGAGCGGATAAAAGTAAAAGTGCGGTCGTCAAAATAAACAGCCGCACCGATATGAATGAACGGTATTTCGGTAATTCAAACAAAGATTGTGCGCGGGCTGGAAAAGTTGCCATGTTACAGTCATTGAATATATAAGCAACGGAAAAACCGAAAGGAGGTGCGCTCTATGTCTGACAAAAACGCTGATAAAGAGATGCTGGCAGAAATGCAGGCTTTGCTGGAGCAGGAAAGCAAAAAGCCGGCAAGAAAACGAAATTACGATCTGATCAGCCAGCTGACAGAAGCAATTTACGAAATCACATCATCAACAGACATTTCTGAGCAGGAACAAAAAGGAATCGAAAAAATCGAAGCATACATTCCGAAAAAAGCGAAAAAGCTGCGTATCAGCCCGTGGCTGCGTCCTCTGATTCCTGTCTGTGCCTGTGCAGCACTGTTTTTCGGCGTGAATGCCTATACAGTTCATGTCTGGGGCGCGGAGCCTTTTGAGTTCGTTTATGCGATCGTACCGGGCGGTATTGAAATTCACCCCCGCGATCTGGAAAACTACGAAGAAATCTCACTCAGCGGCTCAGAGCAGGATCCTTACGGCATTCTTCAGAAATGCAGGGACTACGGCATTCCGACAGATCTTGCGCCCTCCTATCTTCCGGAAGGAATGAAGCTGGCGCGTATAGATGAAAATACCGATCCGAGATCAGGACTCAAGCATCTTTCGTTTTTTTATAGAAAAGGCTTATCCAAAGATATCATGGTGAGCTATAATTATATTCCGGATCCGCAAATGTATGAACTTACTTCTACCGGATTACCGTCTGATGATTATAATATCCACATCGAAAGGATCAGCGGAAGAAATGTCATCATCTCATGGGAGGATAATATCTTTCGCGCGCAATGCTGCGAAGAACCGTTCATTTATACCTTTGCATTTGTAAATCTGGAATATGACACTGCACATCATATTCTGCTCTCTTTTTTCACCTGACTGCCGTGTCCGATTTGCACAAAATCAGGGCACGGTTTTTGTGTATGTATACAAAGTTTGGAAAACATCCGAAAACTGGCACTGTTCAGGGCATTGAATAGATAAGCAGGGACGAAAGGAGGGATGACACACTATGCGGAGGAAGATGCGTGGTTCTGGCCGGAAACGCATTCGATTTTATGATGCATACACAAATCCCTATATTCCATATTAAGAAAGGATGATTTCTATGAAGAAGGTATTCGCATTTCTTCTGGCAGCAGCGACTGCGCTGCTGTCATTAACGATGCCGGCAAATGCGGATGAGGATGTGCTGAAACGCGATCTGGAAACCGTTCGGGCGATTGCGGATACAATTCAGGCAGAATACTTTACACCTGAGGAAATGATAAGGGTTGTGGTGCGTTTGCGCGTATCATATGAGGGGGAGGAAAGCATTTTTGTTGGGCCTGTTTTAACTCAAAACGGATCTCCGTCGCTCTTTTTCCGGTTGTTTAATCAGTATGTGAAAGAGTCTGATGTTACTTCTGAAATCTTTCTTACTTACGGTAGAGTGGCTTTAGATGTTTTAGATTCTTCAAAGGATGAAATAACAAAAGGCAACGGTGATGTGGATTGCAGCGGAACGGTTGATGTCACGGATTCCGTACTGCTCGCCCGCTACTGCTCCGAGGATCAGGATGCCGTTCTGACCGCAGAGGGCAAAGCAAACGCAGATGCAAACGGCGACGGCGCACTCACAATGGACGATGTCACCGAGATCCAGCAGATCATTACCAAGCTGAAATAACTTGATGCTGCCAGAGAATTCATTCATTCTGAGAAAGCCCGCCCCCGATGCTTCAGCACCGGGGGCGCTGGCAAGCCCCCAAAACAGGAGGTATTCATATGAAAAAGAAGCTGTTTGCCGCGCTTGCCGCAGCTTTGATGCTCGGCAGCACAATGGCCGCGCCCGTCTCTGCGGCAGAGACCTACAAAAAGGGCGATGTCAATATGGACGGCGAGATTACCGTCGCGGATGCGCAGTTGGTTCTGGAGCAGTTCACTGTATTTTTCTGCGGCAAAGTAGAGGGATGCGTCGATTACGAGCAGCACAAGGATGAATCGGATTATTTGTATTATCATCTGACAGAAGAACAGGAACAGCTGGCATCCATCAATGGCGGTACAACCAAATCTCTTGAACCTGAACTTCATGCAGATATTCCGTTTAATGTGCTTGACGCGCAGTGCATTTTAATTTATTCTACAAATAAACTTGTCGGAAATGAAATTCCTGATGACATTGAGGAGTTCGCTGCTGTTTGGAGAGGATAAATGATAAATATGTTGTCGGCGGAGCGTCAGGTTACACCGGAATAATCGGGACAGACTGCTGGACAGCATACTACATTTCTTTTACCTGATTTGATATCCGGACTTCACAGACTTTCTTCCACTCCATAACTGCCGCCCCCGATGCTTCGGCACCGGGGGCAATTTGCGGACGATGGAACTGCAATTTTGAAGCTCGTTACATAAACATAGAAAACCGCGCTAACTGGTCTTCTGTCAGCGCGGCTTTTTTGTGGGAACTGTTTCGACTGGATGCAGAATAGTTATTATTGTTTGAAATCGTTGTACTTACGCAGATTTCCGCATGACAGTGAGGGCTGGTGTATGCAAGTCGTGGGAACTCGTCATGGGAACCTGCCTGGGAACTTGGCCTGAAAAATGCTGCAAAATACAGAAAAATCTTTCTGAATACGGAATAATTTTTCAGAAGCTGCTGTGATAAAAGGTTCGTAGATGCTTGAAATTTACGCATTTATGCGCTTTTTAGTTTTCGGGCTGGCGAGGGGCAGCGCCCCTCGTCGCTCTCCGCAGAGAGCGAAACTCCCCCAGCGTTCAAGAGCTCGGCGGGCTTGGGGACCTGCGATAGAGGTCCTCATTCCTAAATAGCATTGCGAAGCGATTCCTTATTTTTATTCAAACCCTGTCCGACCTTTGCCAGAATCCGCATAAAAATGTATGCATCCCGAATGAACCGCCTGAATGCGCTTATATGCATTCAGGCGGTTCTGATTACAGATGCTGTTCCGTGCGCACTGTCATCCGGCGGGCGGCAGCCGTCCATGTCATCGGCTCATCGCGATAGGCGCGCGGCATCGAATAAAGCCCCTGTCCGACCGGCACGAGCGCCGCGAGCTGCAAGCCGTTATCGAGCAGCTCCTTTTCGATACTGCGGCGGCTCCAGAATACATCATAAATATGATATTTGCCCCAGCCGTTCCGGATGCGGTGCGGGATCTCGAAGCGGACATTCGGCACATCAAACAGCAGAACGCCGTTTTCACCGATCAGACCGCGCAGCTTCTTCCAGAGCTTCTGCCGCACGGCATAATCATAATGCCGGATGAACCGGAAAATCGTCACGGCATCATAGCAGCCGGGGATCTCGTCGCTGAGAATGTCAAGCTGTTCGAGCGAGACCTTGCCGCTGCCGAAGCGCTCCCGCAGACTGCGCAGCATGGCCGGTGACGCATCGCAGGCGGTGCAGCTTCCGAATTGCAGCTGCTCCTGTAAAATCCGTCCGGTGCCGCTGGCGAGATCCAGCAAATTTGCATCGTGCCGCCCCTGCAAATAATGATTCAGCAGGACGGAAACGCTCTGCCGCTCCATGAGATCGAAGCAGTTCTGCGGATAGGCCGAGAACCGCTCATCCATATATTCCTCCGCAACATCCTGCCGCTGATAATAGGCACGGAGCGCCGCCGCGCCGCGGACAAGATGCCGGTTTTCCAGCTTGAGCTGGCGATCCCATTCATAGAGCGTCACGACGCCCTCCGGCACGGCCTCCGCAATGCAGCTTTCCGCATACTGCACGAAATCCCTGCCGGAGACCAGCTCACGCAGCCGCTCCGTGCGCCAGCCCGCCTGCATATCCGCATAGCAATCCGGCAGCGTTCGCAGCGCCGCAGTCAGTGCCGCTGCATCGCAGCCCGATGCCGTGATGCCGATGCCGCACTGCGCGATCAGCTCCGAGATGCCAGCTGCCGGAGTCGCGACCGCCGGAATGCCGGTCAGCATTCCCTCCAGTGCGGACATGGCACAGGCGTGATTGTAATTCTCATCTGCAAAGGGGATCAGCACGCAGTCGATCTCGCTGTAAAATGCTGCCATATCGCTCCGGCCGAGCCGCACCTCGCAGTTCGGCGCATTGGTCAGATCATCCGGCACCGGGACGGCATCCGCATCGCGCCACAGCACCAGAAAATGCAGATCCGGATTCGTGCGGACGACCTCGCAGAGCGCCGGGATCCCCCGCGAATCGGACTGCTCCGGCCCCATCGGTGAGGATGCGAAGCCGACCGTGATATGCTGCGGATCAAAGACGCGCGGTCTGCGCGAGAGCTGCGGCTTTTGCAGGTCGATATAGGGATACATGACCGCCGGTCTGCGGAAGCCGTGATGCTCCATGATATCAGCGGCGTGCTGCGAGGCCGTGCAGTAATGCTGTACGCCGAGATCGCAGAGATGCAGAAGCTCCTGCATTTTGCTGCCGCCGAGCGCCTGTGCGGGATTCTGTCCGCTGAGTCGCAGAACCGCATTGCGCAGCAGCATACAGTTTTCGCCCGCCGTGAGGATCGCGGTCGTGCTTTCACAGAAGATCAGCAGTGCCGGATCATAATGCGTCATCCAGTCGGACAGCCGGTCTTCGGGGATATAATGCACATCGCCGCGTTCGGCAGGCTCGGTGCCGGCCGGCTCGATCGAGACGATGCAGGCGGGATAGCGGCTCGCCTTCCGCAGAAGCAGATAGAGATCCCAGATCTCATTGCGGATCGCCTCCATGCCCTCTGCCGCGCCGAACTGATTGCAGACCAGTGCGATCGGTTTGCAGGCAGCGGGATCACTCAGCGTCGCGACCGATTCCGCCAGCAGCTTTTTGTATTCCTTTCCGAGATCGGAGAGTGCCTGCTCGGTCTCGGCACCGCCCGCAGCATTCTGCACGGCACGGAACGACGAAAACAGCGCATCCGTTCCGATGACCGGCAGCTTCATCAGCGGCAGCGCATGGATGCCTGCATCCGCACGGCTTTCCGGCGCCGCAATGCTGAGGCTCCGGTCAACCTTGTCCGCAGCAGCGCGGAGCGCGGCCTTTTGCTCCGACTGCACCGCCGCAACAGCGCGGCGCTGTTCCTCGCGCAGCAGCTGCTGTGTTTCGCGGGCAGTCGCCTTGATCTGCTCTGCCGCATCGGTGCGGAGCTGCATCAGCTCCTCGCGCAGCGCCGCAGCCTGCGCCTGCAAATCGGCGATCGCATCGGCGGCGGCGAGATTGAAGTCATTCTGTGCCTGACCGATCGGCTCGATATACCAGTATGTCAGCTTGCGGCCGAGCCGCTTCATCAGCTTCCAGCTGCCCTCCGGATAGGGCTCGACGCGGAAGGATTCCGACAGGTCATAGACCGCATCGACATACTGATCTTCGTCTTTCTGCTTCATTTTTTTCATCCTTTCTGTGTCCTCACAGGAATTCCCATTCATGCGGCTGCCGCGCAATGCCGGTCTCGTCGATCGGGTCATAGACCGTGAACCGCACGGCCTGTGCCGCATAATCATACGCGAACATATCCATGCGCCGCAGTCCGACATCGAACCAGTATGTCCCCGCGACGAGCTGCATCGCAGAAAACCGGCAGCGGATCACGCCCTTTTCCCTGAGTGTGACCGGTTTCAGCCGTTCGCGCTGTGTATTCGTTCCGTAGCAGAGGGCATTGTCGGCGCGGTAGAGCGCAAGCCCGATCAGCGCCTCCGCTGCGCGTTTCGGATCGGCCTCGTATTCCATTTGCAGGATGACCGGCTCGCCGGTGCGCAGCGCGGTGATCTCCTCGTCCTGTTCATTCCGCAGGGTGATGCGCGTCCATTTTGCAGGCGAATCTGCGGGGATCTCCGGCTGCGCGGTTTTCGGCTTTGCAGCGGTACTGAGCTGCTGCCGTTTGCCCATTTCTTCGAGATAGAGCGGATGCACGGTATTCGGTGCGCCGTCCATGCGGATCCTGCCGCTGTCGAGCCAGATTGTCCGGTCGCAGATGCGTTCGAGCTGCGCCATACTGTGCGAGACGATGACAATGGTCACGCCCTCCGCCTTGATCTCCATGAGCCGCTCAAAGCATTTTGCCTGAAATGCCGCATCGCCGACCGCGAGGATCTCGTCGATCAGCAGGATGTCCGCGCCGACATGGATCGCGACCGAAAAGGCAAGGCGCATATACATTCCGGAGGAATATGTCCGGACGGGATTGTCGATGAATTCCTCCAGCTCGGAGAACGCGATGATCGCATCAAGGCGTTCGGTGATCTCCTGATGCGTCAGCCCGAAGATCGCGGCATTTGTGAAGATGTTCTCCCGGCCGGTCATATCGGGGTGGAATCCGGCGCCCAGCTCGATCAGCGAGGAAACTCTGCCGTGCATCGTGACGCTGCCGCTGTCCGGAAAGAGGATGCGGCTCATTAGCTTGAGCAGGGTGGATTTGCCGCTGCCGTTTTTGCCGATCAGCCCGATCACCTCGCCGGGGGCAGCCGTCAGCGAGATGCCGTCCAGCACGGTGCGCGTTTCGTAATGCCGGCGCTGCTTCGAGAGCAGCTTTTCCTTGAGCGAGCTGCCGCGGTCGGTGTAGAGCCGGAATGATTTTTTCAGATCGTGTATTTCGATCGCAGACATGATATCCTCCTGCGGCATTCAGTTCGCATTTTTCGCCGGCTCATATATAGGCCGGACAGCCGAATTATATATTTTTCCTTCCGGAAGTGTGAGGCGGTCTCCGTTCCGGACATTGTCGAATGTGACCGCATTGCCGTCGGTGTCGCAGACCGTTACCTGAAATGCCTGCGGTACAAGTGTGCGGAAAATCAGCGTATCCGTTTGCAGTGAGCTGTCCGTGACAGCCGTCAGCGTGAACGCATAATCCTCCGGCGCACGGATGCAGAGAACCGGCAGACCGGGCAGCAGATCGGATTTCTCATGCACAAAAGAAACCGGCGTGTCGGTGTAGATTTTCAGATAATCCTCTGTGAAATCGGCGAGACCGTGGATGCCCTCGTGATCGGGCGCATAGAGCTGCGCGGGGGCGGTGCAGTCCGGCAGAATCTCCGAGACCGCCTGATCGAAATTGCGGTAACGCAGTGAAAGCGCTGCATAATGCGGCCGCCAGTGCGCATTGACGATGCTTGCCGAGAGCGTGATGCAGAAAACAATGCCGGTCAGAATGCCGCGCACGAGCCTTCTGCGGCGTTTGGTCGGAGCGGTCTGCCGGAGCGCCGCCGCCGCAAGGATCAGAAATACGACAAGAAAGCAAAAGCTGTAAAAGGACGGCAGATAGCCCTCTGCGCCGCGCCGGAACCAGTCGAGATATTTCGTGCTGAACGAGATCAGCAGGCAGGGCAGCGGTACGCTGAGTCCCGTGAGCAGCAGCACGCGCCGGAGTGCCTGCCCGCGCAGCCGGATCCGCGGGAGCGCCTGATAAAAGGCGGCCGAGGACAGTGCGGCAGTGATCCACGGCATCGGATGCAGCAGCAGACCGGCGGTGTCCTGCACGGTCAGCGGGGATTCCTTCGCAAGGCGCATCAGCTCCGAAAGCGGGAAGGATGCGGCGGAGAATTTGCCGAGCGCATAGAGACTGAGAAATGGTTCGCGGAAGGTCAGCGAGAGCCCGTCATACGCTGTCGGGAAGATCATCTGCCAGCCGAAATAGATCACGCAGTAGCAGAGTACCGTGCAGATCTGCGGGAGAATTCCGCGCAGACGGCGCAGCGGCGTTTTTTCTGCGCTGCGCGGATCGGTCAGCGCCGCCGCGAGATACAGCAGGAGCATCGCGGCGAAGGCTTCATATATCATCACCGAGATCAGCAGGAATATGCAGCTCAGCAGAGTATTCCTGCGGCTGGGTGCTTTTTGTCCGCACAGAAAATAATGGATGCCGAGCAGACAGAAGCCCAGCGCGATCTGATGACAGAATGCATAGGCGATCAGCAGATTGTGATAGGCCGTGATGCAGGCGAACGAAACGGTCAGCACCGCCGCAAGCCCCGCGAGCTGCCGATCAAGATGCGTTTTGATCAAGCGCCAGCCAGCCCAGAGGTCAAAGAGCAGCGCCGAAAACTGCACCAGCTTATAGAACCAGACCTTGTTCAGCAGGAACGGCACCGCGAGCAGCAGATGATTCCAGAGATGCGAGATGCGGCCGGTTTTCGCAGAACGCCACGCATCCGAAAAGACGATGCCGCGCCGCACGAGCGTATAATTCCGCAGGTCGTCATGCTGCGCAAAGATGATCGGATAAATCTGATAAAAGAGCCAGAGCGCCGCCATGCAGAATGCGATCTGCGGGAGATATCGCCGGACTTTTCTGAGAATGCGCTCCATATCACAGCTCCTCCGCAAAGCGCCGCTGGAGCCGCGAAAATGTCCATGCACCGATCACCAGCACCGCAAGGCTCATCAGAAGCGCCCGCAGGAGCATCAGCGGCTCCGGTGCGGCCTGCTCATAGAGAATGCGGCGGTAGGAGAGCAGCAGCGGCGTGACGGGATTGAGCAGATACCAGCGCCGCCAGCCTTCCGGTACGAAATCAATGCCGTAGACGACCGGCGAAAGATACATCCACGCCATGCTGACAACGCCCATGATATGCTCCAGATCGCGGAAATAGACCGTCACGGACGAGGTGATGAGATTCATTCCCAGCACCAGCAGAATCTGGATCGCCATGACCGGGATCAGCCACGGCAGCACCGAAAGCCGGAGACCGTTTTCCATAAATGCGATCACCGGCAGAACTGCGAGAAACGAAAACAGCATATTGCAGAAGCCGCTGACCGTATAGGCGAGCGGCAGAACCTCACGCGGAAAATAGATTTTTTTGATCATGTTTTTCTGATCGAGAATGAGCTTTGTGCCGGTCGTCAGTGCGGATGCAAAATAGATCCACGGAACGAGCGCCGCAAACAGATGCAGCGAATAATGCGGGATGCCGCTTTTCAGGATCACCGAAAAGACCGCCGTATAGATCAGTAATTGCAGCAGGGGATTGAGAAATGTCCAGAGAAATCCCAGCACACTGCCCTTGTAGCGCCCCTTGAGATCCTTGCGGACAAGGCTTGCGGTCATCTCGCGGTAGCTGTAAAGCTCACGCAGCTTTTGTATCATGCCCGTGCATTCTCCTTTATTGTCTGCCGCCAGTATGCGAGCGTATCGGCAATCGTCTGCCGCAGCGGGATCTGCGGCGCCCAGCCGGTATCGC
>CAMOOV010000045.1 GCA_946621745.1 uncultured Ruminococcus sp. | reverse complement strand
ATATATTTGACCGTAAGTATCCTGCACCGCCAGCTCTGTGCGGTATTGCCTAAACTCATTTCCACAACGAATCGGGGGTAAACAAATGAAAAAGATGCGAACTATTTCTTTTTTGTTTGCAGCAGTGAATGCTGCGTGCATCCTGTCGGGATGCGGCAAAATCGCAGTCGAACAGCCTGCACATGATTACAGCAGCATTGCCGAAATCGAGGAAGCGGCAAATGCCATGTATGACGAATATGTGCAGTCGATCAGTGAACGGAAGGATGCTGTCAAGGCCGGCTCTATGAAGGCGGGCAGCAAGACGATGAAGTTTTCATTTGAGGTAATCGGTACACCGCCGAAAGACGGCTATCCGATCTATATTGCGCTGCGCGGCGGCGGTGTGGGTGACAAAGCAGTGGCGGATGAGCAGTATGACTCGATGAAGAAACATTACCGCTGGCAGATCAGTACGGGAATATATATTGTCCCTTACGGCATCACAGTCTCATGGGATGAGCATTATCAGCCTGAGTCCTATGTTTTTTATGATGAGATCATTGAGACGGCTGCGGCACTGTATCAGGGCGATATCAACCGTGTTTATCTGCTCGGTTTTTCCTCTGGCGGCGACGGTGTATATGCGATTGCACCGCATATGGCAGACCGCTTTGCAGCCGTGAATATGTCCGCAGGCTATCCCCATGTTCTGAAGATCGGCAATATGTATAATCTTCCGATTTGCCTGCAAATGGGTGAGAATGACAGTGCATGGGACAGGAACACCGCAGTTGCAGAATATGATGCACTGCTGTATGAATATGCGAACCGCTTTGGGGGCGGATTCCCGCATGATACTTATATTCATGTCCGCGGTACGCATAACCAGGGATGGTCAGATTGGGGAGATCAGGAGCAGAGCGTGATCACCGGCGCAGAGGTCGCGAAATGGGCAAAGAATCGCAGCTCTGCAAAGCAAACGAAATGCTGCACGGATGCCGTTAGCTGGCTGAGAAGGAATACCCGTGATCCGCTCCCGCAGCGTGTGGTCTGGGAGACGGAAATATATGCGGAGCAGCGCAGCTCCTATGCATTTTATTGGCTCGACCGCGATGAAGAACTCACCGATGTCACCGTCGATGCATCCTATGACCGGGATTCCAATTCGGTGCAGATCAGGGAGTGTGATGCTGAAAAGGGCACGCTCAAGATCTATCTGAATCCGAAGATGCTTGATGTATTTGCACCGGTTCAGGTTGAGGTGCGCGGAAAAACTGTCAGTGTACAGCCTGTCGTTTCCGATCGGATTATGCACGAAACGCTGGACGCACGCGGCGATCAGAATTACATCTTCACATCTGAGATCGACATTACCTTTGACGGAAATGGTGAGCCGGCGGAGATCTGTGCCGTAAGCTGATTGTCGGAATGCAGATAAGATGCTTCTGACTTCACCCAAACCGCTGCCCGGTGAAAAGGAAAGGCTGCGCAGCCGTAAAGGTCACGCAGCCTTATTGTTTATGATCGCTGCCGCCGGCTTGCAGACTCTTCTGTGTGAATCCTTACAGACCGAGCTGCTTTGCCAGCGTTTCCATCGGCATCGCGCCGACTGTTTTTTTGATCGCCTTGCCGTCCTCAAAGAGAATAAATGCGGGAATACTGTTGATGCCGAGCTTGACGGCCGGCTCCTGCACCGCATCGACATTTACCTTGACGATTTTGAGATCGGGATAGGCCTTAGCCATATCCTCCAGAACCGGAGCCATCATCATGCACGGCCCGCACCATGATGCCCAGAAATCCACGAGAACCTTGCCGGATGCGTTCAGAACCTCCGGTGCAAAATCCTTTTCGTTTTCGACATGAACGATATCCATTGTCAGATCCTCCTTATTTTTCCTTGTAGTAGAGACGGCAGTGGCAATAGCCCTCGAATTCCGGATCAGCGATCTGATTGCGGAACTCTTCGCACATACATCGGTTTTCCTCCGTGCGCTGCAGTCGGCAGGGACAATAGCCCTCTTTCTTTTGCAGTCCTTCACGAATGCGGGCAACGACCTTTTCGTCTTCATTGAACCGGATCTTCATGCAGTTCACGCTCCTTTTTTCATTTTCCTTATTATGCCCCGGAATCTGTCTGTCAATGCCATTCTAACATATTTTAATGCCTATGTCAAGCATTATCACGAAATGTTCACACTCCGCGCACAAATGTTTTAGAGAGAAAAACAAATTTTCAAAAATAGGGCTTGACAAATCGCGCATGATATGATAGAATAAGAACACGGACAGAGGCGCGGGCTTGATGAGTCCTGCCGGATGAGGGTGCCCACCCGTGATGTGAACAAAGGCTGCACAGCATCAGATTCCGGTAAAAAAGGCAAGACCGCCGAAGTTTTTCCGCAGGGCAGCGGAAATGCTGGGCGCGTACCGAACAGGTGCGTGACTGTCGCAGCCTGTTTCAGTAAGGAGCAGCTGCGGAGTGCTGACCGGGTTTCTGACTGCGTATATCCGTGCAGCCGGATCCGTTCACCAGCTCATTGTCCGCCATTACCGGCGGATTTTTTTCTGCCTGAACGATTATCGTACAAGGAGGACTTTATCATGAAAGAATTCAAAGTCGGAATCATCGGAGCGACCGGCATGGTCGGTCAGCGTTTTGCGCTGCTGCTCGCGGATCATCCGTGGTTCAAGGTCACTGTCATGGCGGCATCTTCCCGCTCTGCCGGCAAGACCTACCGTGAGGCTGTCGGTGCAAGATGGGCATTCAAGGATCAGCCGATGCCGGAGAAGTTTGCAGATCTCGTGATCTATGACGCAGGCGAGGATATCGAGAAGATCGCTGCGCAGGTCGATTTCTGCTTCTGTGCAGTCGATATGAAGAAGGATGCGCTCCGTGCGCTGGAGGAGGCATATGCAAAGGCAGAGTGCCCGATCGTCTCCAACAATTCCGCACACCGCTTTACGCCGGATGTCCCGATGATCATTCCGGAGCTGAATCCGGAGCATCTGGAGATCATTGCATCCCAGAAGGCGCGTCTCGGCACAAAGCGCGGCTTTATCGCAGTCAAGTCGAACTGCTCGATCCAGAGCTATGTTCCGGCGCTGCATCCGCTCCGCAAATTCGGCATTCAGCAGGTTCTCGCCTGCACCTATCAGGCAATCTCCGGTGCCGGCAAGACCTTTGAGCGCTGGCCGGAAATGATCGACAACCTCATTCCGTATATCGGCGGCGAGGAGGAGAAATCCGAGCAGGAGCCGCTGAAGATCTGGGGTACGATCGAAAACGGCGAGATCGTCAAGGCAAAGAGCCCGCTCATCACGACACAGTGCCTGCGTGTTCCGGTCTCGGACGGTCACACGGCTGCTGTATTCGTGAAGTTTGAGAATAAGCCGACTGTGGAGGAGATCCGCGCAGCATGGGCAGAATTCAAGGGCATCCCGCAGGAGCTTGATCTCCCGCACGCCCCGAAGCAGTTCATCCACTACTTCGAGGAGCCGGACCGTCCGCAGGCAAAGCTCGACAGAAATCTGGAGGGCGGCATGGCGGTTTCCGTCGGCAGACTGCGTGAGGATACGCTGTTCGATTACAAGTTCGTCTGCCTGTCTCACAATACGCTGCGCGGCGCTGCCGGCGGTGCAGTCGAGCTTGCTGAGCTGCTCGCGGCAAAGGGCTATTTTGACAGATAATCAGCACGATCATATCATGAGGAAAGGAGGCGGAACGGATGCGTCATGTGTTTGTATGTCCGATGGAGGATACGATCGTGATTTCCGCGGTCGAGGTGTTCAGTGAAAGCAGAATTTACGGCTCGCTGATTTTCGATACATATGAGCCTGCTGCTGTTACGCCCTTTCCTTATGTTTCGGCCTATTTTCAGGAATACAACCGGCAGCGCGGCCCGCTGCGGCGCTTTTTGCAGGAGCATACCTACGGCCTGAAGCCGCATAATTACCTGCTTGCGCTGCACGACGATGCGACCGATCTGGAGGCGCACGCGCTCAGCGAGCTGCTGATTGCCTGCGGTGCAAAGGAGACTGTCGCGGAATACCGGGCGTTTCTGCTCTCTGATCTTGACCGCTATATTGCCGTGACCGGCTCGAAGCGTGCCGTGACAGTCACAATGGTGCTGAACGATCAGGATGTGACGGAACGCATCTTCATCCCGGTCAATGAAGCGTATTATGATGCTGTCATGGATGCGGTCAATGAGCTGGATCCTGAAAACAATCTGCCGATCTTCCGCTTCGGCGTCGGCAGAGAGCTGTATTCCGTCGGGGAATCGGTTCATGCTTCGACGATCGTGCGGAATTTTATCCGGACAATTTAACCGCAGGGGAGTGTGACAGATGCATTATATTCTTCGGATCCCGGCAGCAGGCGGTGCCGAAACGCTGGAACTCAGCGGCACGCAGATCCCGCCGGAAGAGGCGGCCGCACTGCTGGATACGGATGTCACCGAGCGGATGCGCATACCGGTGATGCCGGAGGGCATGGAGCAGAACTGCGTGCTTTGCTATTTGATCGACGCACGCGGCGGCGATAAAGCGCTGCCTGCCAATTTCATCGGCACCTGCTTTTATCACACCGGATGTCCGGTTTACGGCGATCTGCTGATCGTCAAATGCAGGGAGCAGAGCGAGGATGCGGAGATCCTCGGATTGACCGAGGATGAGACCGCATTGCTCCGCCGGTGGCTTGCTGCACAGTTCCCCGCATATTCTATTTGATACATTACAGAAAGGATGGTTTGTGAATGAAGCCTACGATTTTTACCGGTGCTGCCGTTGCGCTTGTGACACCATTCCATGCAGACGGCTCCGTGAATTATGATGAGCTCAGGAGACTGATCGACTATCAGATCGAGCACGGCACAGATGCACTTGTCATCGCCGGAACGACCGGCGAAAGCTCGACGCTCTCCGAGGAGGAGCATAGCAAGGTCATCCGCTTTGCAGTGGAAGTGACCGCGCACCGCGTTCCGGTCATTGCCGGCACCGGCAGCAACTCCACCCAGACTGCGATCATGCTCTCGCAGGATGCAGAGCGCGACGGTGCGGATGCACTGCTGCTCGTCACTCCGTATTACAACAAGACTACGCAGCGCGGCCTGTATCAGCATTACAAGATGATCGCCGAAAGCACAAAGCTGCCGATCATCCTCTACAATGTGCCGTCGAGAACCGGCCTGAGCATTGATGTTGAAACGGCTGCAAAGCTCGCTGAGATTGACAATATCGTTGCAATGAAGGATGCAGTCGGCAATATCACCTATACCGCGAATCTGATCGAGCGCTGCGGCGACAAGCTGACGGTTTACAGCGGCAATGATGACCAGATCGTCCCGATGATGAGCCTCGGCGCAAAGGGCGTGATCTCGGTGCTGTCGAATATCGCACCGCAGGAGACGCACGATATGACAGCTGCGGCACTCGCCGGAGATTACAAGACCGCTGCTGCGATGCAGCTCAAGTATCTCCGCCTGATCCATGCGCTGTTCAGCGAGACGAATCCGATTCCGGTCAAGGAGGCTGTCAATCAGCTCGGATTTGCCGCCGGCCCGTGCAGAATGCCGCTCTATGAAATGGCAGAGAATACAAAGGCTGCTCTGATTGCAGAAATGAAGAATCAGGGACTGCTGTAAAAAATGAATGATGCCGTCCGTGCTTCGGGCGGCATCCCGATATCAGAAAGAAAAGAGGTAAAAATATGATCCGAATTGCGATCAGCGGTGCGCTCGGTAAAATGGGCAGAAATGTCGCAGCCAGCATCGCAGAGCGCAGCGACTGCACGGTCTGCTGCGGCATTGATCTCCGGCAGGACGATTCGCTCGGCTTCCCGGTTTATACGAGCTTTCAGGATATGCAGGAGAAACCGGATGTTATCATTGATTACAGCCATCCGAGCTGTCTGGATTCCCTGCTCAGCTATGCGAAGTCAACCGGAACGCCCGTCGTCCTCGCAACGACCGGCTATTCCGATGCGCAGCTTGCGCAGATCCGGCAGGCCGCAGAGCAGGTTGCGCTGTTTTCGTCCTTTAATATGTCGATCGGCATTCAGCTCCTGATGGCGCTTTCGAAGAAGGCAGCTGCGGTGCTGGGGACACAGTTTGATATTGAGATCATCGAAAAGCATCATAATCAGAAGATCGACGCGCCCTCCGGAACGGCGATCATGCTCGCAAACGCGATCTGCGAGGAATCCGATCCGCCGAAACATCTGGTCTATGACCGCCACAGCGTCCGCAAAAAGCGTGAGGTCAATGAGATTGGTATGCATTCGATCCGCGGCGGCACGATCGTCGGCGAGCATGAGGTACTCTTTGCCGGCCCGGATGAGTGCATCTCGCTGAAGCATACGGCATCCTCGAAGCGCGTTTTCGCAGAGGGCTCCGTCAATGCGGCGATGTTCCTTGTCGGCAAGGCGCCGATGCTCTATGATATGAAGCATCTGCTCGCCGAGGCGTGATATGCTGAATCAGCTGCTGACGAAGCTGGAGCGCAAATTCGGACGCTTTGCGATCCCGCATCTGATGTCGATCATTCTGGTCGGCATGGTCGTGATCTTCTGCTTTGATATTCTGACGCAGTTCAATCCGAATATGACAAACACGGTCAGCTCACTGTTCGCGTTTGATCTTGAACAGATCAAGCAGGGACAGATCTGGCGCGTGATCTCATTTGTTTTCCTGCCGCCTGCAACGGGCATTCTCTTTGCCGTCTTCGAGTTTTATTTTGTATGGCTGATCGGCACGGCGCTGGAAAATCAGTGGGGCAGCTTCAAATTCAACATCTATTATCTGATCGGCATAATCGGCACGGTCATTGTCGGATTCTGCACCGGCTATGCAACGAATGTCTATCTGAATCTTTCGATGTTCCTTGCATTTGCGATCCTGTTTCCGGAATTCGAGGTGTATCTGTTTTTCTTCATTCCGATCAAGATCAAATGGATCGGGCTGGCAGACGGCATACTGCTGCTGGTGATGTTCATTGCCGGCGGACTTGAAACAAAGCTGTTGCTGCTGGTATCGGTTCTGAATCTGGTGCTGTTCTTCGGAAAGGATTTCTTTTCGGGTATCTATTACCGGATCCGGAAATGGTACTATCAGCAAAAAAGACGCAAATAAGATAAGCTCCGTATACGGCCTGTATACGGAGCTTTGTGTTATCTTGTATTGTTTCGCTGAATGGCAGTGCGTTCAGTATTTTTGTAGAGGAAGATATCCTCTTTCCGGCTGAGCTGCAAGCTGCCCTTTTTGACATAATCCGCCGCGCTGTGCTGCTTGATGACGGATTTGAGCTGACCGAGCAGGCCGGTAAGCACAAGACCGCCGACGATCAGTCCGATGATGATTGGTACAATGATTTGCATAACCGGCTCCTTTCACTTGATCAGCATACCGATCAGGTAGCTGAGGATCGTGACAGCGACCGTGACCGCGAAGAAAATGCCCCATGCCTTGCCCTTATCCGACGGCAGATCGCCGACGAATTTGCCGGACTGTCCGTTCATGGCGAAGGTATAGCGGTTTCCGTTCCATGATGTATTGAGCAGCCAGACCGGATAGAGCGCATATTTCGCCTTGCCGCTGTGCAGGCGGATGCTGTCGTTCTCGACATTCACGGTTTCATAGCCCTGCACGGTTTTCCGGAATTCGTCGAGCGTGCTCTGGCGGATGCGCTCATTCGCACGCGTGATGCTTGTCTCGGAATCCACATCGTATTTATCCGCGAGATAGCCGGAGAGATACGCGGTCTGAAATGCGACGGCCTGCTTGCAGTCGAACGGCTCCAGCGCTTCCATCATGGTATCGTCCATTTTCGTCGAGCCGTCAACCGGCACATTTTCAAAAGACAAGGCGCCGCAGCGGATGACCGAATAGTTGTTGATCTCGGTATAGCGGAAATTCTGATCGCTCCATGTGCGCTTTTTCTGCGCCTTGTAGCGGATCTGCGCATCGACATCGCAGTCATAGAGCCAGACCGGAACATAAACGCCCTTGATCTCGTCGATATGGTTCTGACTTTTGAAGATCTTCGGGAGAAGCGGCTTGCCCTCCATATGCTTGAGCAGTGCAGCCTTTGCCTGCTCCTTGTTCAGCTTGAATGGGATCACGAGATCCGGCTTCAGATCGCCGCTGAACTGTCCCGTCATGATGACCGGATTGTCGCAATACGGGCATTTCGAGGCGGCAGTGGTCTGATCCGCGACGACCTCGCCGCCGCAGGACTGGCATTTGTAAACGCGGAGATTTTCCGCTTCGCCCTGTTCCCATTCGGAGCCGGCCGACTCCTCCCATTCCATGTTTGATTCGCCGCTTGTTTCGGTGAGTGCCTCATCATAGGAGCGGAGTGTTTCGAGATCGAACTCAGAGCCGCAGAACGGGCATTTCATTTTCTGTGATGTGCTGTCAAATTCGATCTTGCCCATGCAGCACGGGCATTTGTATTCTATCAGATCAGGCATAATCGCATCCTTTCTGCATTTGTTTCCGTATACTGCAAAAAAGCCGGACAGGCAATCCGCCCGCCCGGCTTTCGCATTACGAATTACTGTGCATCATTGTCATCAAACACATCGCCGCACTCAGGGCAGAATTTCGGCGGATTCTTCGGATCCTCCGGAACCCAGCCGCACTTGTCGCACTTATAGAGCGGTGCATCAGCGGGCTTCTTGCTGCCGCAGTTCTGGCAGAACTTGCCCTGATTGACCGTGCCGCAGGAGCAGGTCCAGCCTTCAGCCGGAGCGGGCTGTGCAGAGCCGCAGTTCTGGCAGAATTTGCCGGTGTTGACCGTACCGCAGGAGCAGGTCCAGCCTGCCGCTGCCGGTGCTGCCGGAGCCGGTGCTGCGGGTGCGGGAGCAGCCTGCTGCTGCTGTCCCATTGCAAAGAGCTGTGACGGATTCATTCCGCCGCCCATGCCCTGTGCCATGTTCATGCCCATGAAAGCATTCATCGCACCGTTGGGGTTCTTTGCAGCATCCTGCATCGCCTGTGCCTGTGCGCTCACGAGCGTAGCAGCCGCCATATTCGGATTGCGGTTGATCGCGGCGCGCTGTGCCTCCTTGATCATCTGCTCGTCTTCCTTGGAGATCGTTGCAGAGTTGATCGTGACCTTGGTCAGCGTGATGCCGCGCGTTGCGAGCCAGTCCTCTTTCAGAGCAGCATTCAGTGCATCGGTCAGCTCCTGTGTGTGGCCGGGGAGTGCGCTGTAGCGGATGCCCAGCTCGGAGATCTTCGCGAATGCCGGCTGAAGTGCATTCAGGAATTCGCTTCTCATCTGCTGATCGAGATCTCTGCCGCTGTCGGTCTGCTTGGAGAATTCTTCATGCACATTGCCCGCGACATTCACATAGAACAGGATCGGGTCAGTGATCTGATACATATACTGGCCGTTGCAGCGGACGGCAACATCAATGTCAAGGCCGATATTGTTGTCAACAACGCGGAACGGGATCGGATTCTGTGTACCGAAAAGATTGCCCATTGTCGGCTTGGTGTTGAAGTAATAGACGCGCTGATCCTTGCCGGTATCGCCGCCCTGCTTGAATCTTCTGCCGAAGGTCTTGAAGCTCTCGACGATGCCGTGGCCGAGACCGCCGAGTCCCTGACCGGAGAAGATGCTCGGCTCGGAGCCGATGTCATACTTGTATTCGCCCGGCTCTGCGCAGATCTCCATGATCCGGCCCTGCTCGACGATGATCATGCACTGGCCGTCAGCGACCGCAACGATCGAGCCGTTCGTGATGATGTTGTCATCGCCCTTGTTGTTGCCCTTGGTGCGCTTATGGCCCTTGACCATCAGAACATCGCTGGGCAGCGACTCACAGTAGAAATATTCAAGCCACTGATCCTTCAGTGTGCTGCTTGCTGCACCGAGTGCTGCTGCAATCAATCCCATAGTAAATACTCCTTTCGATACAAAAACAGTCACCGCAAGTCATGCGGTTGAAAATCAACAATATCTGATAATACAGGATACTGTTCTTTGTTATTATAACATATTTTCGGATTGTTTGCAATGATAAATATGCAAAAAGTGTTATTTCAACTTAAACAAATATTTTTCAACATTATTGTGTAAGCTGCACTATCACCAATGCGGACGCACAGCTGTGTCCTGTCAGTGCGGACAGACAACTTTTTGTTCATTTGACGAAAAATCGTGAGTTGTATTGTTACGGCTGCACAAATCTGCGCTGCTGTGATTCGTGATCACTGCCGGAACCGCAGAATCATTCCGGAGCGATTGCGTTTTGCAGACATCTGTGCTATAATGTCAATATTGATTTGCACAATATAGATAAAACTCCGGGGGATCATCTGTTATTTATAGAAAGGGTGGTTGATTTGAAACATCATTTTCGCAGGGCTGCCTGCCTGACAGCTTCACTGTTACTGTGCGGTCAGCTGATTCCGGCAATGCCGGCGGCTGCTGTTTCCGTGCAGGAGCAGTCGGTATCGGCGGACGAACCGGTCAGTGTCATCGTCCGGCTAAACGGTGACGGTCTGCTCGGACAGTTCGGCAGAGACGGCATTGCCTCGGCGGAGGCGGCGGAGCAGTCCGGCCTGATCGCGGAGATGCAGGCGGCTGTGCAGGCAAAGATCCGCAAAATCTATCCGGCGCTGACAGTCGGTGCCGGATATGATGTGCTGATGAACGGATTCAGCTGCTGCCTGCCGGCGGCGCTGCTTGACCGTGTGCGGGAAATGCCGGAGGTCGCGGCCGCCGAGCCGCTGCCGGAAATACAGGTGCCGCAGATGTCGAATGCGCCTGCGCTGAGCGGTCTGCCGCAGATGCAGGCGCAGTACGGCTGCACCGGCGAGGGACAGGTCATTGCGGTGATCGACTCCGAGCTGTGCGCGGATCATCCGATGTTTTCTGCGCTGCCCGATGAGACCGGCACGAAGCTCTCAAAGGACGATATCGCCGCAGTCATTGACAGCGGAATGCTGCATATGTCGCCCGATCCCGATCTTGCGTATCACAGCAGCAAACTGCCCTATGCGATCGACTATATTGACGATCCGTATGAGGGGCTTGCCGATCCCGAGAACTATCACGGAACCCATGTCAGCGGCATCGCAGCGGGCAATGCATTTGTGACCGATGAAGGCCGGACGGTCTCCGGCATCGCGAGGGATGCGCAGCTCATTTTCATGGGCGTCGGTACTGCCGGATTCAGGATTGACGGCGAGGCGGCGCTGCTGGCTCTGGAGGATGCCGTTGTGCTCGGCGCGGATGTTATCAATATGAGCTGGGGCAGCTTCTATGAGACATTTCAGGACAATATTTTTGCGGATGTGCTGACTGCGGCAGACAACGCCGGAATATCGGTCTGCATTTCCGCGGGCAATGCCGATAACGGTACGCGTTCGCTGCACCGGACAAATCATCCGGATGATCCCGATGTTTCCACGATCGACAATAAAACGAATGCGGAAAGCTGCGCATTCGTTGTTGCTTCTGCGGATAACAGCACGGTCTACCGTCATGCAGTGCTGGAATTTGCAGGAGAGCCGTTCCGCTTTGTGCCGAGCGTAAAGCGCTCCGGCGAGCCTGATTATCTGACGGATCATTTGCAGATCGGCGCATATGAGTATGCGGACTGCGGCGAGCTGCGCGCAAATGATGTTTCTGCATATGCCGAAAAGGATCTCAGCGGAAAGATCATGGTGATCGGCCGGACGCTGCTCTCTGTCAATTCTGCGGCGCTTGCCGCAAAGAACTGCAATGCGGTGGGACTGCTGATTGCGGACAGCATTGCAGAGGAGGGCAGCGCGGGCTGTTTCTGTGACGGGCTGTCTGTTCCGACGGGCTTCATCACGCCGGAGCAGTATGAAATGCTCAAAAATGCTGCTGATAAAATCCTTGTCAATCCCGGTGCGACCGTTGAGGAAAGCTCCGAAAACAAAATGAGCTTCTACACCTCATGGGGCACGGCGCATTCGCTGGATCTCCGTCCGGATATCACCGGCATCGGCGGCTCGGTGGAATCGGCTGCATACGGCGGCGGGACGGAGGTCATGTCCGGTACATCTATGGCATCGCCCTATACTGCGGGCTGTGCGGCAGTCATTCGGGAATACCTTCAGTCGCAGAATGTCGATGTCAGCGGCATTGACCTGACGAAATATGTCCGCAGTCTGCTGATGAATTCGGCGGTGCCGTATACGGAGGAGGGACTGTATGTCTCCCCGCGGCAGCAGGGCGCCGGACAGGTCTCGGTCAAGCGTGCGGCGGAGACATTTGCCGTGCTGACGGGGCCGGAGGGCGACGCAAAGATCAATCTCTATGACCGGATCGGAGACAGCTTTGATTTTGATGTGACACTGACAAATCTCTGTGATGCGGATATCCGCTTTACCGATGCACAGCTTCTGCTGACAACGGATGATGCGGTCTATGACGCGGATAAGAAGTCGTATGTTATCAGCGGCAGGCAGGCGATCCCGTGCAGCGCCGATCTGTCTGCGCTGACGGAGATCGGCGCGGGACAGTCGCAGACGGTGACGCTCCGTGTTACGCTCGATGCAGACAAAACTGCCGCAGTCTCGGAGATCTACCGGAACGGCTTTTTCCTTGACGGATTTCTGCTGCTCTCCGGTGCGGAGAACTGCGCGGATATTTCGATCCCGCTCTGCGGCTATTACGGTGACTGGGCGGAGATCCCGATCCTGCGCAAAGACCGTCTGAGCCCGCGCATTCAGCTCGGCAATTCCATTGTGCCGCCCGGAATGCCGCTCAAGGATGCGTTCCCGCTGATCCGCTCGATCCTTGCGCGCATTCCCGCTGACGAAATACCGGAGATCGAATATGATACCGACTGGTACCGGCTTCTCGCGCTGGCGGAGCAGTACGCTTCAGAGGATGAACTGTGGCAGCTGGAAAACGGTACGGATGAGATCTGGTATTCTCCGAACGGAGATTCCGTGGCAGACCGCTTTCTCGGCGTGAATTTTGAGCATTTGCGGCAGGCGAGAATGGAGTACCGCATCACGGATGAGAACGGGAATGCGCTTTTGCAGGATACGAAATATCTGCCGCCGCCGAGTATCAGCTCAGAGCAGAATCCCGATTCCGCACCGCTCAGCGCGATCGCGTTCAATCATGAAACAGAAGATTTCGGTGAGGGTACATACACGCTCCATGCGGATTACTGGATCGACTATCCCGATGCGGAAACGCATCCGCAGTCCTTTGATCTGCAATTCCGCGCGGACAAGACTGCGCCGGAGGTTTACTGGCAGCAGGAGATCCGCGATAACAGAAAACTCCTGACCGCGCATATCTCCGATAACGGCGAGGCGGACTGCGTATTCATCTTCGGAAACCGCAAAGCGCCGGAGAATCCCGAAGAACAGCCTGCGGAGGATTACAGCGCGATGGATCTGCTGCGGCTTTACCGTGCGCTGCGCGGCGGTGCTTTCTGGGCATCGGATGCGCAGCCGGAAAAGCAGCTCCCGTATTTCCTGCGTCAGCTTGCAAAGACCGATCTTTCGGAAAATCCGCTTTATAATTTCTCTGATATGATCCCGCTGTATCCGGATATCGCCGGCAATTACAGCTTTGAATATGATGTGACCGACCTGACGGATTACTCCTTCGTCGTGATCGACAAGGCATATAATTTTGCGGAATATGCATCCGAGGGCGGCGCGGAGCTGTCGATGCAGGAGGGTGTCTGGAATGATCCGTATCACGGGCTGATCGAGTATTACGGCGATACCGCCCGCACGGTTTCCTATGCAGATGCGAAGATCCGTACATATCATTATACGCTGATCGACCGGAAGCTCACGCTGACATCGGACGATGAAACGATCGTGCGCGAGCTGTTCTTCGAGGATACCGGCACAGTCCACTATGTTGAAGAAGGCTCCGGGTATTCCGGCAAAATGACATTCTGGCGAAACAGAGGGGTCAGGGTGCTGGAGGATCTCCCGTTCCATTCCGTCGAGGAGGTCAGGCCGCTGCTGTATTCTGTCTTTGAGATACGCACCGGCGAGCAGGTTTCTGACTGCACAATGGATCTGTCCGTGCCGTATTCCGTGAATTTCCGCATTACAGCAGAAAGCGGGACGGAATATAATCTCAATGTCAATCTCATCAACGGCATCGGCAGCGGGTACGGAACCGGCCAGTTCAATGTATTCTCAAAGCCGCTGGAAACGATCGAACCGGGCATTTACAGCGCGGCAGAGCAAAACGGATTCTATCTCGTATTCCATGAGGACGGCAGCACGGGCAAGCTGCTTGTTCTGCAATCGAATCCTATGTTCGGACTGTATGAATTTGAGGATCAGCCGTTCACCTATACGATCGGTGAAAACGGCAATGCGGTATTCAGATTTCCGGATGACGAAACGGAAGCCAGCGTGACGGTCAGTGCTGACGGCGATACGGAGATCTTTTTCCGGTCGGCGGCTATGTTCACATTCACCCGGAGCGAACACGGTGCAGAGGATGAGGGAGCGTTTCACAATGCCTCACAGCTTCTGGAGATCGCTTCGGATTATGAGGAACAGGTGAGCGGTGTCCGGCCGGAGGATCCCTATACAGGTGATATCACGGATGAAGCTGTCGGACTGGATATGTGGAACGGTTCTGTGTATCATATCGACCCGTTCACGCTGAAGGGTACGGACGAAATGGGGAGAGCGGTCGATCTGACAAATGCGCCGGTGCTTCCCGATCATGCAAAGCCATTGGAACAGCTCTGCGATATGGCCGCAAAGGATTTCACGCAGAAAACCGGCAGAACGGATTTCACTGCATCGGCAAAGATCACGCCGGACGGCAGGGTGCAGATCTCGTTTATCAGCGACGAATACGATCTGATCGGGCGTTATTTTGTCGATCCGGAAACAGCGAAGGGGACAGACGAAAACGGTGCGGCCGTCGATCTGCCGCAGACCGGTAATCAGTCGCCGGCAGCATGGCTGATGACCGCACTGGGGATCCTGCTTCTGGCAGGGGGTGCATTTGCACTGCGCCGCTCTATTCGTGCATAATGAACGGTCTGGGAAAACTCATTTCGCTTCCGGCGATGTCATATAAAGTTTTTGGTCGAGCTTTTTTCAAAAAGCTCGCGGGTCGAGGTGAGTTTGCAG
>CAMOOV010000044.1 GCA_946621745.1 uncultured Ruminococcus sp. | reverse complement strand
TTCCTGAATGATGCTCATGTATTTGCTGAAATCGCTGCCGAACTGCGTGCTCCGCTGCTGACCGGTCATATCGTCAGAGTAGCTGAATGCTGCGTGCAGCGTCTTCTCAAACGGCAGTCCGTTATACGCGAGCGGAATGGATGCGTGCGCTTTGTTGCCGTAGTTGTCAGTCGCCACGAGCTGGCTGAATGTGTTTGTGTAGTCCAGCGTTTCCTCGACATCGGTCAGATTCAGACCGTAGGCAATATGAAAAGCATTTTGCAGACTGCCCTCCATGACCTTGCAGATTGAGAAGTACAGCCCGTTCACAAACAGCTCTCCGCCCCAGCGGCTCAGGATGCAGTTGTCCTCGCCGATCAGGGCGCCGGTCATGGTCTTCCACTCGTAGTACGCTGTTGCAAGCGTTTCGATGTCCGAATAGAACTCAAAGTTTTTCAGCGGCAGCTTATCCGCTGCCTGCCCGCCCGGATCATAAGGATGGTCGAACAGCCATTGAATAGCGTTCTGCCCGTTCAGTTCGGTCGGGCGGACATCTTCGAGCAGCACATAGTTCATGTCATAGAACATATGCATTGCATCAACGGACACGAGCGGCACGCCGTTCTGCCGCTTCTTGGCACGGCGGTAAATGCGGAACGGCTGCCAGCGCACAGCGCCCCGAAACGGCACGGGTGCGCGGATGATATGCCCCGGAATGAGCCCCTGCCAGTCACCGTCACGGTCAAGCGGGTGCTCGACATGAATGCTGCCCGCCTCCCCGAATTCGAGCGTGTGTTCTGCGACTGTCGGCGTAAGTAGGCGCAGGCCGTTCGTAATGAACAGATTTTCATCCGCAGGATAGACCATGAGCGGATCGCGCACCGTCAGAGCCATCGCTCATTCACCGTCACTTCCACCTTGCTGATGCCGGGATGCCATGTGATGACATTGTTTCCGGGTGTCAGCACCATTTTCCAGAATTCGCCGGAGGTATACTTCTGCACGATCGTCAGATCGCCGTTCGCTTCCTCCTTGTAAATTTTCCTGCGCTGAAGATCAATGACCAGTACGCCGGTATCAAGCGCGAGTGCTGCGATTTGCAGCATGATGCCGTTGACACCGAAGATTGCAAGAATGCAGCCGTCCTCGATCGTCAGGCGATAAACCGGCTCTGCGTAAATGTTGCTCCATAGCCGGTAGTATGCCGGTGAAGTGTCAAAGGTGATCGGGCGGTTTTGTACTGTATATTTGAACGGCTGGAAGGTGAACGGGATCTGAAACTCGTTCGCCCGCGTGCCGATTCTTTTCGGAGTAATTTGTCCAGCTTTGCGGATAACGCCGTAAATATGCGGCTGTGTGCTCATGACAAGCTGTCTGCCGTTCTGAATCCAGTCATTCAGCACCGCAAGCTCATGACCCAGCGGCGGTCTTGTGAGATAGCCTGTCAGCGTCAGATCGAAGTCCTTGTATTGCCCGGTATGCCGATCCATTTCGACCGGCACGCCGGGGAGAGCGGTGTTCTCGACTGTTTCGGCAGCAGTCGTCCAGAGCGGGAGCCGATCCATTTTCAGCCCGAAACAACTGCTGCTTTTGCCGTCAATTTCGATCCAGTTTCTCAAACGCTCCACTCTCCTTTGCGTGTGTTGTTATCGGTTTTCAGGCGCTCGATTTCCTCGGACAGCTCCTCTGCGGTGCGGCGGACATCGGTGTCGCTGTCCATCCGCTCGACATTGATCGTAATGTTGTATGTGCTGCCGCCGCCGAATCCGCGCGGGCTGCGGGAATCATCCGGATCCGGCTTCCGTGTCGGATAATCCGGCAGCTTCAGACGGCTTGCGTCATACTGTGCGAGTGCCGGTGCAAGGTCATATTCAGGAATCATTGCCGCTGCGAGACCGCTGACAGCGTTCTCGACATACTTCATGTTCTTCGTAATGCCCTGCGCGAGCCCCTTCATCATGTCCGGCATCCATGTCGGGAAGTCTGTCAGCGGTCCTTCGTCCGGGACAGAGAAGTGCAGATGTGACTTGATCGTATTTGCAACATCCGAAACGGCACTCGTAATGGAGCTGATCTTTGCCCGGATACCGTTTACAATCCCGCTGATGATGTCAGCGCCCCAGTTCCAAGCCTGAGAAGGGAGCGATTTGATATAATTGACTGCCGCCTCAAAGCCGGATACAATCGTGCTCTTGATGTTCGTGATCGCAGAGCTGACAGCAGACTTCACATTGTTCCATATACTGGATACTGTGCTGCTGATGCTGTTCATCGCATTGGATACCGCAGACTTGATGCTGTTCCAGATGCTTGATACCGTATTGCTGATGGCATTCAGGACGCTGGAAACAGTGTTCTTGATCGTGTTCCATACGCTGGAAATCACACTGCTGATGCCTGACATTACGGTACTGATAACCGTTTTGATTGCATTCCAGACACTGGACACAACCGATTTGATTGCATCGAGCACCGCCGAAATGACACTCTTGATTTTCTCCCAGATTGTCATTGTATCGCTGTGGATCGCATTCTGCACAGCGGTAATCACGCTCTTGATTGCGTTCCATACGGTCTCAATCACATTCTTGATTGCATTGACGATGTTTGTGACCGCCGTCTTGATGCCGTTGAATTTATCCGGAATCAGATTGCCGAGCGCATTCACAACTGTGGATACAGCATTCTTGATATTGTCCCAAGCGTTTTTGACTGTGTTCTTCAGCGCGTTCAGGACATTGGAAACGGCATTTTTCAAGCCTTCCCATGCGCTCTTCGTGTGATTGGCAATAGCAGAATTGGCAGAAGATACAGCACTTTTGAGACCGTCCCAGATCTTCGATGCCTGATTTTTCGCTGCGGTCAGGGACTGCGAAATACTTGTTTTGACTGATTCCCAGACCTTAGCTGTCTGTTCTTTCATCCTCTGATTCGCATCGTACATCGCTTCGCCGAGACGCTGCATCTTTTCAGACACAGCTTTCTTTGCATTGCCGATGCCGGATGCGATCTTGCTGCCGATATTCTTGCCCCATGTGACAGCGGTTTTCAAACCGCCTTTGATGACATCTCCAATGCTGGAAAGCAGTTCCTTCGCCTTTTTCTTCATCGTGCTCATATACTGGCCGATGCCCTTCACGATTGTTACAACAATCTTTCCGGCAGCGGCAAGGAGCTGCGGCAGGTTTTGCAGGATGCCGGTCACCAGTGCGGCAATCAGCTCAATCGCCGCGTCAAACAGCAGCGGCGCATTCTCGACCAGCGCGTTCACCAGCTTCTCAACAATGACCGGGATTTTCTCGATCAGCACCGGCAGCGCATTGATAAGCCCCTGCGCAAGCCCCATGATGAGCTGAATGCTTGCGTCAATCAGCAGATCAATGTTGTCGATCAGCGTTTCCACGATTTGCAGGATGACATCGACGATCGTCGGGATCAGCGTCGGAAGCGCCTGCGCAATGCCGATCGCGAGCTGTGCAATCACTTGCAGGCCGGTCGCAACGATCTGCGGCAGCATACCGAGCAGCGCATCCGCTAGCTGCAAGATAATATCTCCGGCGATTGAGATAATGGTCGGCAGATTGTTCAGCAAGCCCTGCGCGAGAGATTCCACGATTGTGACAGCCGAGCTGAGGATCATCGGCAGGTTATCCGTGATTGCATCCACAATCACAGGGAGAATCTGCGCGGCAGTCTGCGTGATCTGCGGAATGATGCTGCTGAGCGTTGATGTAAAGCCTTTCAGCCCTTGCGACAGCATTTCAATTCCGGAGCTGTCGCCGCTGACAATCGCGGAAATGCCGACCATCATGTTCGTCAGAGCCGGCATGAACTGCCCGGACAAATTGCGCGATAAGCCGCTGATTGCGGTTTTCATATTCTGCAAGCTGTCCTGATATGCCGCCGATGCCTTAACTGCTTCATCAGACATCACGCCGCCGAGATCATGCACCTGCTGCCGCATCGCCTCGGTATCCTCCGCACTGGTATTCAGCAGCGGCCCGAGCTCCATTGCAGACTTGCCGAGAAGCTGTGTCGCAAGCGCGGTGCGCTCTGCGCTGGAATCCATATTCTGCAATGCCGTAATTGTCGCGGAGAACAATTCCTCCTGCGACATATTCGCAGCATCCTCCATAGAGATTCCGAGCTTTTCAAAGGCAGCAACAGATTTGTCAGATTGATTGACAACAGCATCGGACAACTTCTTCATCGAGGTCGTCATGCTGTCGATACTGCTGCCGGAATGCTGCATGATGAAGTCCCATTCCTGATAGGCTTCTGCGCTCATTCCCAGCTTTTGCGAGGTCTTGTCGATATGATCGCCGTATTCAGCAGTTTTACTGGTAGCGCTTACAATACCGGCAATCGTGCCGACAACGGCAGTACCGGCGGCTGCAACCGCAGCAGCGGCAGCTTTTGCACCGGCAATCAGTCCGTTTTTCAGAGCGCTGCCGAGCTTACTGGTTTTCTGTTCCGTTTCCTGTTCGGAATCGCCGAGCTCATCAATGGTCTGATCCAGCGCATCTGCTGCCTGCTCCGCCTCGCTGAGTTTGCTTTTGTTATCTCTCAGTTCACCGCTGAGAGACTGGATTTCACCGGCGAGGCGCTGTGCTTCATCCGAATCCGTACCCTGAGCGGCTGCTACCTCAGCATAACGCTCTTTCAGGTCGGACAGCTCAGACGCCTGATCCGCAATGGTATCTTTCAGCGATCGGCTGCCGGATTCTGCCTGTGCCATCGTGCGGTCAAAGCTGTCCGCAGCTTCCTGCGCTTCGGATAGCCTTTGACGGTTTTCGACCAGATCGGAGGAGAGCGATTCGATTTCCGAAGCAAGCTGCCGCGCTTCATCGGAATCCGCGCCCTGCGATGCTGCTGCCTCCACATACTGTGCTTTCAGGGCAGACAGCTCTTTTTCCTGCTCCGAGACAGTCTGTGTCAAAGACTTTGTACTGTCTGCGGTGCCGTCCATTTCTGCCTGAAACGAGGACTGTGCGGATGTGAGCGAGTCCATTCGCTGTTCGGTACGGACGAGCTCGCTCTGGAAAGCAATAAACTGTTCCCGGCTGATCTCGCCCGCATCAAACTGCGCCTTGACCTGCGCCCCGGCATTGCGCAGGATTTCCAGCTTTTCTGCGGTGGTTTCAATCGACTGTGCAAGAATCTGCTGTTTCTGCGCGACCAGCTCAGCATTGCCGGGATCGAGCTTCAGGAGCTGATTGACCGTTTTCAGATCCTTGCCGAGCGCTACGCTTTGAGAGGTGACCTGTTTGAGCGCAGAGTCGAGTCCTTTGGTATCGCCGCTCAGCTCGATTGTAATGCCTTTGATTGTACCGCTCACTCAGTCACCCCCCCAAGCAGATCCTCGCACTTTTTCAGCGTTGCCTTATACTCACGGTATTTGTGTTCTTTGATTTCTCCGGCGGCATATCGCCGATCCATTTCAGGCTCCATTTCCTTGAGAACCCGATAGCGCTGTAAATTGTCATGTACGACTTCACCGTTGGCTTGCCGGATCATGCGGTCATGCTCTGCGCAGAAATTGAACAGCATTCCCGTATCCCAGTTGTCAACCTCCGGCAGCGGAAACCCACGGCGCATCAGATGCAGATAGAATTCTTCTGCCCCGAGCAATGCGCCGCCGGATTCGCCGCTGCCGTTCAGCCGTTTTTTGCGTCAACCGACATTTCACGCGAGAGCATCGGAGAAACCTTGGCCCAGACATCCAGAAAGGCGAAATCGTCAAAGGTGTCAAGCCAGTCATCCACATTATCGGGAATGTCGGGATCTGCTTCCTTTGCCATGATGTAGAGCATATCGTAATACGGATCAGAATCGAACTGCGTGAGCGCTGCACTCAGCGCAAACACCTGCTGATCGGACAGCTCCTCTTCTGCGTCCTTCTTGCCGGTTTTCTTCTTGGTGTCAGGCTTTTTCTTGTCAACATCATAGCCCTCAGCCTTCGCAACCTCAGCAGCTTTACGCTGCATCCGGGCGATCCTGTCCAGATCAGCGAACCACTCGCGGCCGAACATGGACTTATAGCGGCGCATCGTGCCGCCGGTCTTTTTGAATCTGACCTCGCGGTCGTCAATCTTGACTTTGATTTCCATGTGTGCTGCCTCCTTACGATGCCGCGACCACAGTCACCGTGCAGGTGTCCGTGTAGGTCTGGCCGTCAACGGTGATAGACGCAGTTACGACCGATTCACCGGCAGCAACACCGGTCACAGCGCCGGTTGCGGACACGGTTGCCTTTGCTGTCGTGCCGGAAGTCCATGTGATTGCCGCATTAGACGGATTCTTGCTGATGATCGGAACATTCAGCACAGAGCCGACCGTGACGGTCATCGTCTTCTGGATGCGGATGTGATTCCCTGCAAGAGACGGCTCCGGCACAGAGCTGATCTTCGCCTTTGCCTTGATCTTGCGCTCGACGCAGCCGCAGTCCTCACGCGGCACAGCGCTGATCGCATACTCCGGGAACATCGGATCCAGAGCGCCGCCCTCGGAGGTCTTGCCGCTCTGAGACGGGCGCTGCGTCACATGGCAGTCGTAGAACACTCTGGTCTGACCGACACCATCCGTGGTGTCTTCGATAATCAGCAGAGCGAAGTGCGGATATTCGCCGGTATTGGCGTACTCTTCGGAATACTCGCCGTCCGGATCGACAACACGGTTCAGCCAGTCCTCATCGGTATCGTCGATGCAGGCAAGCAGCGTCAGCGTGATGTCATAGCCGGTGTTCTCCTCCTCAGAGTACACCTCCACGCCGTCTGCATAGATGGACGAAACCTCGCCCTTCGGCTCTGCGGTGTATTCTCTGCCGCCCGCTTCGTTGTGGACAAGCCAGTTCACATCGCCGTATGTCGGCTTGCCGGTGTTGTTGTCAACGCTGGTAATCATTGCATAGCCGACATTCTTGATCGAACGCGGCAGCTTTGCTTTTGCAGCCATAGGATAGCTCCTTTCTCAGTCATCCGAAATCTGAAAATACCATGTGGTGGTATGCATATCCTGTTTCGGATCAAATTCATAATCGGGGCCGTCATAGTCAATTCCTGCCCCTGACAGCGCCGTTTCGACCGTGCGCTCCGTATCCCGGTCACGGTCTTTCGTAATCAGGGAGAGCGCGATCTCCGCCTCAAAATAGACGATTTCGCCGTCAGCGTATATCGAGTTATTCGTGATTGCATGATAGGCGATGTAGGAGGCAGGCATCTGTTTATTGTCGTCGGCTTTCATGATGCCGTTAATAAACGGCAGCCCGACCGTATCAATGACACGGGCAAGGTCTCTCATGTCCACAATCAGCCACCTCCTAACGCCTGACGGATCCGCTGCTCAAGCTCACGCTGCGCCCATGCGTTTACTTCTTCGATATGCGGCTGCGCACCGACAGCAGCTTGCCTGCCGTACCTGCCGTGCTTCAATCGGGTGCGGTGACCTTTTTCCAGCAGATGTGTCAACTGATAGTGCCTGTTATGCACCGTGACGCTTGTGCTGCCGCTGCCGGATCCCTCGATCTTCACCTTCCAGCCGCGCTTATATTTGCCGGAGCCGCGCCGCCTGCCCTTCGGGCTCAGCGATGCAACGCGGGACTTTGCCTCATCTCCGACCGATTCCAGAATATCATGCACTTCATGCTGTGCGAGCTTCCCGTATTCTGTCAGTGATTTCGTCAGCTCACGGGCAAGCTGATTCGGTGATACTCCTGCCATTTCACACACCGACCCTTCTGCCGAGATACAATGCAATCATGTCGCCTTCGACTGTGCGCCGGTAGATTTCATACCGGTTGTCTTGCCACTTGCAGATACGCTGTCCTGCGTAGTCTGATGCAAACACATTCAGGCGTACCTCTGCATCATAACCTCTCTGCTGCGCGCCGTTCCATTCAGCTTCTGTGTACTCAGAAACCGTACAGAATACATTTTCGGAAGCAGTCTCTTCTGTGACAAACTGCGCACGGTCGTTCATCGATCTGGTTTCGGAAATCAGGTTCAGCGTGCTGCAATTCATCCGCTCTGCGGTCAGTTTAATGACCCGATGACGCTCATTGTAGTCATCATAATCAGCAACGGAATAGGTTTCTCCGAAGCAGATCAGCCGAAAGATTTGCGGGTGGAGCCGAATTTCATCAAACAGCGAATAATACCGGAAGCGGAACAGGAACCGCGGAATATCAGAGCCGACCGCTTTGTTGATATTAGCGTGCAGATGTTCTGCATCCTGCCATGATCCCGCAGTATATCGCTGAACAGTAACCGGCTTGTCATAAACAAGGCAGTCTTCAGCTACCTGTGCCGCTGTCCGTTTCTTCGCCTTCATCAGACATCGCCTCCGTCTTGTATTTCGCGCGGAGCATAATCAGATCGGCGCGGTAGTTTTCCTCGAAATCTTCGCTGGCGTTGTTGTAGATGTAGCGGCAGAGGTCAAGAAGAAGCTGCTGTTCTTCCGTTCCGTCTTCAAATGTGAGCTCCTCCGCAGTGCATCCGGCGTATTCACGGAGCTTTGCCTGTGCTCTTGCCAGAGTGCTGTTCACCTTTCTGTTGGTGTGCGGATCGTCCCATGTGATGTCAAGATAGGTCTTTACTTCATCGACCAGTGCCACAGCATATCACCTCACGATGTTTTCGGCGTGTTCTCGATCTCGCCGGACACATTCGCGTTAAATGTCGGATTGATCGGAACAAGATTGCTGATATCAAGGTAGGCAAAGGCATTGATGTCATACGGTCTGCCCATACCGTAGAACTTGATCTTGTAGGTGCGGAGGTCGTCAAGAAACTTGAAGTCATCGCTGTACTCCAGCTTGCCGCCCGTTCCGGTACCGATACCCATGAAATATTTTTTTGCGATACCGAGAACAGCCTTGCCGCTCGGTACGCCGACAGACTGGATCACATCTGTCGGGAACGGCAGTACATTGCTGACATAAGTACCCATCGGCGTGAGGACTGTTGTCGCCGGCATGATCTTCGTGAAATAATCAGCCGGGTTGACAATCAGAACAACACGGGAGATCGGGCGCGGCTTGCCAGTAAGCCCGTCCGTTGCAAGTGTTGCAAGGAGCCCGCCGTAAGTTGCCGGGTCGAGCGTTGTAACTGCGGTCGCGGACTTGCGGGCATATCCGGTGGACTGATTGAAATTGCCGGTAAAGTTTCTGGTCATACCGATCGGCTGTTTGAGACCGCTGCCGTCAACGATTGCTGTTTCGATGCCGGCAGCAAGCGCATCGGCAAGAAGCGCACGGACATAGCGGTCAACCCACTGCGGACCGAGTGCAAGCATATCCTGCGTCGCGTACATATAGGCGCTCAGCTTGCACTGCGTCAGATCAACGACCTGAATCGCACCGGCAAGGTCTTTGGTGATCGCCTCGTTCAGATCGCCCCATACCGCCGCCTGTGCGCCCTGCGCATTCAGCACCCACTTGATCGCAGCACCGGTATTGGTGAAGTCAATCATATCCAGCAGCGGGTAAGCGCCTTTGATGTCTTCCATTACAGAGTCGATCACGGTCTGCGGGAGTGCGCTTGTAATATTATTAATGACGGTCTGAGCATCCTGACGCGCATCCTTGATGAAGCTCTCATAGAACTTCGTTTCCTCTGCGGTCAGCTGGCGAACGCCGCGTGCTGCGAGCACATTGCGGTCAGTCGCTTCGATCATGCCGTTTGCTTCCGCCATGACGGTATCGGTCACAAACTGCATCCAGTTGTCCATTGCAGTACCGATCTGCTTTTCGTCTCCGGTGCGGATCGCCTCTGCAAGTGCATTGCGGAGAAGATCCTTCTTCTCCTTCATCTGGTCAAGGTTCATCATATTCGGTTTCCTCCTTATCCGAAATACTTGTTGATTGCCGCAATCGCTTTTTCACGGCGCTGCTGCATTTCATCCGCCGCTTTCTGCGCAGCGTTCTGCTTTGCAAGCTGCTGCTGCGCAGCCTGCATATCCGCGTCCTCATCTGCAAAGCGGTCTGCAAGGCCGAACTCAATGCACTGTGCTGCGGTGAGATAGGTTTCCTTGTCGAGCATCTCCGTGAGCTGCTCCTCAGAGAGCTTATCTCCTGCTTTCATCAGATATGCCTGCATACTTGCCGTATTAAGCACATCGAGATCATCAGCAGCCTTGCGGAGCTCCGCTGCATTGCCGATTGCAACCGTCCACGCGTTGTGAATCATCATGACAGTATTGCGCGGCATGATGACTTCGTCACCGGCCATTGCAATGACAGACGCAATGGAGCAGGCAAAGCCGTCCACATAAACTGTTTTGTGCGCGGGGTGGCGTTTCAACTGGTTGTAGATCGACACGCCCTCCATGACAGAGCCGCCGAGACTGTTGATATAAACGGTGATCTCCTTTGCATCCGGGTGCTTTTCCAGTTCCTCCCGGAAATGCGCCGCGCTGGTCTCAGAGCTGTGTTTATTTCCGTCCCAATCATACCAGTCACCTTCGACATTGCTGTAGATGTAGAGCTCAAGCGCATCAGGTAGCGTTGCCGACTGCCGCAGCGTCCACATAATGTTATGCTTCACTGTTCTCACCTCCTTCGGTCATTGCAGATTCGATTGTCTGATAATTCCTCGTAATAAACCGCTGATCACAAAGCGGATCATTCGATTCATGCTGTCCGGCTGCCCGGTTGATCTCGTTCAGCGTGTATCCGCACGCGATCAGCTTATCAATACCGGCAGCACCGCCGATCAGGTCATGATGCAGAATACTTCCGGTATCGACTTCGATACGGCAACCGTCCATGATCTCCTGCGGCGTATGCTTTTTTGCAGTCAGCTCCGCGCCGATTTGAGCAGCAAGCGGCTTGATGCAGTTTGTCAGCATCGCAGACTGCGCATCCTTAATGCCTGCTGCATCGCCGCGCACATAGGAAGGTGGAATACCGAAGAGCTGCGCTGCCCGGCTGATTGCTTCATCAGCAAGCGTTTTCACAGCAGAAAGATCGTTGGTATAGGTTCCTGTGCCGGTGACCGCCTGAGCCTGATAGTCATATCCTTCAAACAGTGGAAGCACCGCATTCCGGCTGTCAAAATAGCCCTTGAAATACTCGGTCATCAGCTTGTCGAATTTCTCGGAGAAATCCTGTTTGCCGCGCTCCAAAGCACTCACCTTGAGGATTCCGCGCTCGCCGCCTGCCTTTTTGAAGCGGTCGGAAGCGGAGCGCAGCAGCTTCTCATACATTGCAAGGATACTCTGCATCCACGCATTTCGAGCGCTGACGCTGCTCTGGAGATACAGTACCTCATCTGAGCGGAATTCACGCTGGAAAGTAAAGCCTGCACGCGTTACCTGTGAGAACACATCTCCGTATACTGCAAACTGTTCCCGCTGAAATGCCTCTGCAATCAGCAGTTGACTGTCCTGCGGCTGAATACACAGCACCTCACCGGAGATCAGCAGACGGGAGACCAGTTCCGATTTCCATTCAGCGGCGTTCTGGTTCCGGTTCGGGCGAATGTTCAGCGACGCCCATTCTGCTCCGTGCAGTTCTTTCCCGTCCCGATATGTCCGGAATTCACAGCCTGACAGCAGATTCGCAATCAGATGCGCAACGGAGAACAGCGCATATGCTTCCAGCGCAATCCGATCCTCTGCTTCTGCACGATAGCTGTCCACACGGTAAACACCTGCCTTTTCGGGCGGACGAAACAGATTGCCCAGCCAGTCGATGATTTTCGTGTTGATCACCTCATTTTCTTCAATCGAATCTGTAAACACCGTTCGGGAGAGGGGTGGCAGAAACCGTTTGTGCGTAGCTGTCCAGCACATCTGAAACGATCTCCGCCGCGACAAACGCCTTAAAGGTGTCTGTCTTGCGGGATTTCGGCTCGATTTTGCCGTAAGTCGTATTTCCGGCTTTGCTTGTTACGGTTTTGGCATTGTTCGTCATCCATCGCATGACCGGAGAATTTCCGAAAATCAGCCTGCCGTTTGCAAATGCCGAAGTAATCAGAGGGATGCGCCGCATCTCGTCACGCGGCCGGACAAGATAAACATTGCCCTTGTGATCTTTATCTGACGCATAGAAATTGATGTCCTCAAGCGCCTTTTTCATGAGTGCGAAGCGGTAATCGTCAATACCGGCAAGGAGAAGCGGCGATCTGCGCTTTGCAGCTTCGATCGCAAGCCAGATACACGGCAGCTCCGGCGGAATCTCCGGGGCATCCACAAATGTGAGCAGTCCCATTGCTTCCCATTCCCGCAGCGGGGCTTTGATCCGGTGCAGATCAGCAGACTGCGAGCATACCCATGTATGGGACAGCCAGACATCACGGTCACCGACACGCCAGAGCAGCCCTGCTCCGAGAAAGTCATTGGTTTTCATGTAGTCAATCCCGCAGACGCACGGCCGGCCGATCAGATCGGCTTCCGGTATCGGCTGATTTGTTGCTTTGATCTGCTCCCACGGCGCAACACCGTTTTCCGTGATGCGCGGCGGTCGATTCATTCGCTTTTTGATGAATGCTGTATTTGCGGCAGGATTCCGCAGATACTCGACATATTCCAGCCGCATTTCTTCCATCAGATCTGGGAGATAGCGCAGAGACGGATTTGCTTTGTGCCACATCCATTCGTCATGCACTTCCTCGTCATTGTCAAGTGCGCACAGGAAATAGATCGCGCCGTTGTCCGGCTGTTCGCCCAAGAGCACCGCCTCGCCGTTCTCGATCAGATCATCAAGAGGGCCGCCGCGCACATCTCCGTCTGTTGACATGATTGTGCGGCGCGGCAATCGCTTTTTACCGAGACCGGTTGTTGCGACCTCGATCAGCTTGTAGGTTTCGTAGGCGTGATATTCATCAAAATCAACCTTGCCGGGTCTGCCGCCGTCCTTTGTTTTCGGCGCAGATGTACGGAAACGGAACTCTGAGCCGGTATCCAGATTGGTGATGCATTCCAAAGTTTTCCGGAAATGCTTTTTCATTTTCTGCGGATAACGGTCAAGGACGTTGTAAACATCTGTCCATGACTGCTTCGCCTGATCTTCTGATGTTGCGAAAATGTCAATATGATATTCCCGCACACCGTTTGTATCGGTCAAAAGACAGAAATCCTCAAAACCCAGATAGCCGTTTTTTCCTGTTCCGCGTCCTACATACAGCACGAGCAGTGGAAACCGCAGCGTCCCGTTCGGACGGTAGCAGCAATTATGAAGTGCAAAGCAGAATTCTTCCCACGGGAACAATCCGAACGGGAAGTATTTTTTGTAGGAGAGGTATTCAGCAAGCTGCTCCGTGTCGATACGGATATCCTCTTCCGAAAAGACACGCTCTACAAAATCGCAAAGCAGCAGCTGCCATTTGCAGACAGGGTATTCACCGCTGCGCACGAGCCGGATATAATTGTCAATCTCTTTACAGCCGGTCATCTGTATCAGCGGATTGTACCGTGCCGATGTTTAGATTCAGCTGACGGAGGATTGCGAGCATTGACTTGTTTGTGTCGCGCAGTTCTTTGATGGATGAATTCGGTCCCTTGATTGTCTGACCGGTACTTCCGGTGCGCTCCACAATCGTGCCGCGCTCACGGATGTCCTTTTTCAGTGCTTCACAGACTTTATACATCGCCATATAATCTCCGATCAGCGCACGAAATGCCTCGATGTCCGCGCCGTTGGTTTTCAGCTGTTCGATCAGCGATTGCTCCACAGCTTTGATTTTCGCCATCACCGCTCGCCTCCTCTCCTGAAAAATCTCATGCGCGCGATAAAATCCAAATTGTCAACCCTGCCGCCGTTATCCACTTGCTGAGAAAAAACGCGATTTTTATGACGGGGGCTACCATTTTTCCTCGTTTGTGTAGCCGGATCGCTTTGCGTAGATCCCGCGATTGTGTATCCGCTCATGACAATCGTGACAAAGCGGCATAAGTTGTATATGCTCTTTGCCGTCAGCGTCGGTGTATGTCCGGCTGTATGCCAGCTCCGGATGTTCGCGCAAATGCATAACATGATGTACCAGCGTTGCGCGTGTAAGCCTGTGCTCTGCTTTGCACATCAGGCATTCTTTGTGGTGCTCACGGATGATTTTCTTCGAGAGCTTGCGCCAGTACCGATCATTGTAGAAAGCAAACATATCACCGGATGCAATCAACTCACGAATTTTCTCGATACTGAGCACAACTGTCACCCCGCATAGAAAAGCGAAAGCACCCAAGCCTAGACTTGAGTGCTTTCTATCAAAACAGGAGGATAAAGAATGAAAGGAAGTTTTGTCATGGACAATCCGTGAAACTCGAAAAAGGTATGCATCACCTCGCAAGCTGCACACCATCTTCACTATACATTGTATCACTTTTTGCGGGGACACGCAAGGACATTTGGGGACATCTTTTCAAAAACCCCTTGACAAAATTATTTTGAGAAATTTGCAAAAAGTACTTGACAATGCGCATAATGCGTGTTATAATATATACAGGAGGTGAGGAAATGACAGCAAAGGAAATGCTCAGGATCTTGAAAGCCGATGGCTGGATAGAGAAATCACAAAGAGGATCACATCTTCAACTGATACATCCTCACAAACCGGGCAAAGTTACAGTTCCGATGCATACCGGCAAAGACCTTGATCCCAAAACAGCAAACTCAATCCTAAAACAAGCGGGGCTGAAATAAGCCCCGCGAAAGGAGTGTATCATATGAAATATATTTATCCTGTCTGCATTTACCCCGGCGATAACAGCGGCTATACGGTGATTGTCCCTGATCTGCCCGGATGTGTGACCGAGGGTGAAACAATCGCAGACGCCCTTGAGCAGGCGGTCGATGCAGCTTCCGGCTGGGTGCTTGATGAACTGGAGGACGGAAAAAATGCGCCGGAACCGTCCAGAGCGGAAGACACAAAAGCGGATGAATATGAAGGCGGAATCGTCAGCGTGATCATGCTGGACATTGATGCATACGCTGAAAAGTACGGCAATAAAGCGGTGCGGAAAAACTGCACCATTCCGGCTTGGCTGAATACTGCCGCTGAAAAAGCGCACCTGAACTTCTCTCAAATTCTGCAAACCGCATTGCAGGAGCGACTGCATCTCGGATGAACAGAAAACCCCTCTCAGACCGCACAGAACGCGATTTGAGAGGGGTTTCTTTTTGCGGCACAGTTTTGCGCGGAATCCGTCAGACCGCCCCGGAGCGCGAAGCGTGCGCATCTTGCGCGAGAATCCCGGCAACATCGTGAAGCGCCTCGCGGTGAATCCGTTTCGTCTGCCGATAGCTGTATGACATGATGTCCGCAGTCTCCACAAGAGAACGCCCTTCGATGTAAACCAGCGTCAGCAGAATGCGCCGGTCGGCATCGGTGACCATGAGAATAATCCGGCTGACTTCCTGCTGGAGCAGCTTCATGCGGTCGGTCTGACGCTCGATCTCCTCGTCAGTATCCACAAGATGTGCAACAGCCGCATCCAGACGGACACGCTCGCCGCTCTGCCGTTTCAGGCTGTCGCACTCTGTTCGCAGCTCCTCGCGGTGATCTGTAAGCGACTGAATGCGGGCAACCGTTTCACGGTACTGTCTCAGGTAGTCTTTCGGATTCAAATTCAGTCACCCTCTCTTTTCTTTCTGCGGTCTCTGTTCATGTTCGGCAAAGCGCT
>CAMOOV010000043.1 GCA_946621745.1 uncultured Ruminococcus sp. | reverse complement strand
TGTGGGGGCAGCGCCCCCACATAGCTTCGTTAGAAGCACCGCCAAACTCCGGTTTATCGACATTGTATTGCCGTAATAAAAACTGAAAGCCTTTCCGTATTATATCAAAGTACGGAAAGGCTCTTTTTTGCGTATTTGCGAAGAAATCAGCCAATCGAAAAGCTTACGGGATTCAGGATGCAGGAAAAATTATAGGGCTAATAACGATTTGTGTGGATTCTCTTACAAAAAGGGTGGATTAGAACGGTTAAAAAGAATAAGGTATCGCTTCGCGATGCTATTGAGGAATGGGAGCCTCACTTGTAGGCTCCCAAACCCGCGAACGCTTGAACGCTGGGGGAGTTTCGCTCTCTGCGGAGAGCGACGAGGGCTCTGCCCTCGACCCGCAAGCCTTTGAAAAGGCTTGAGCGAAACTTTTGATATGGGCACAATAAAAATCATTTGTTTTAACCGTGATTTATCAATCACCTAAAAAGTTACATACCCAAATTATAAAAATCCTCTTGACAAACGCTGTACGGCGTGTTATACTGTATATATCGCGATAAGTACAGTATGAACAGGAGCGCTTCATGAAAATCATCATCAAAAACAAATCCGAGCTGCCGATCTATGAACAGATCGAACAGCAGATCCGGGAGCAGATCCTTTCCGGCGCAGTCGCCGAAAATGAACAGCTTCCTTCGATCCGTCAGCTGGCGCGGGATCTCAAGATCAGCGTCATCACCACAACCAGAGTCTACAACGACCTGACCGACGAGGGCTTCATCATCTCCGTCGCCGGAAAGGGCTATTTCGCTGCGCCCCGCGGCAATGATCTGCTGCGGGAGCGGATGCTCTGCGACATGGAGGAAAGTCTTGAAAAGGCCGTTGAAAGCGGCAGAAATGCCGGTCTGACCGATGCGGAAATCATCGGCGCACTCAAAAAGTTTCTGGAGGAATAAGCTATGGAAAACATTCTTGAGATCAGCCATCTGAATAAGGCATACAAGGATTTCGCCTTGCAGGATATTTCCTTTGCACTGCCAAAGGGCTACATCATGGGCTTTGTCGGACAGAACGGCTCCGGCAAGACCACGACGATCCGCTCGATCCTCAATATGGCCGTCATTGACAGCGGAAAGATCTCCGTTTTCGGGCTGGACAGCGTGACCGATTCCGTCGCGGTCAAGGAACGCATCGGCGTTGTGTTTGATTCGCTCTATCTCGCCGCGCATCTGAATGTGAAGCAGATTGAAAAGCAGATCAGCCCCTTTTATCCGAAGTGGGATCACGCGCTGTTCGCGCAGTATATCAAGGATTTCGACCTGCCGGATAACCGGCGCGTAGGCGATTTTTCCAAGGGCATGAAGATGAAGCTGATGATCGCGGCGGCGCTCTCGCACGGCGCGGAGCTGATGATTCTCGATGAGCCGACCAGCGGTCTTGATCCGGTCGCACGCGATGAGCTGCTCGATATTCTCTCGGAATACATCACCGACGAAAACTGCGGCGTGCTGTTCTCGACGCATATCACGGCGGATGTTGAGCGCATCGCGGATTATATCACAATTCTGCACGCGGGCAAGGTCTGGTACACCGGTACAAAGGACGATCTCTCGGAGGGCTTCCGCGTCATCAAGGGCTCCGAGGAGGATATCCCCGCCGGACTGAAAGAGAAAATGACCGGTTTCCACGCCTACCGGAACGGCTTTGATGCGCTGATCCGCACAGAGGATACTGCGGGTCTGCCGGATGCGCTGGAGACCGAAAAAGCCAGCATCGACGAGATCCTCGTCTATATTGCAAAGGAGGACAGGCATGAACGGCGTGCTTAAAACGGTGTGGTATTTCTATGTCGGCGGCTCCGGCCGGCTCGTTCTGACGCTGATCCTGCTGAGTATCGTACTGGCGCTTTTCGGGATCGCGGCAGGCGCGATCACCTTTGCGCTGCTGGCGTTTCTGTTTGCATCGCCGAACAGCTTCTCCGATGATCCCGAAAGCAGACGCATTTTCGGAATCCTGCCGGTCTCGCGGAAACAGGTCACGGTCGGCGAATTTCTGAGCGTCGGTGCCGCCGTCATGCTCGGTCAGCTGCCCTCGATCGGATTTCTGTGGCTCTCGTCAAAGAGACTGCTGTCGCATTTCCTGCCGGAGGGACTTCGCACATTCACCGAGAGCTTTCCCGCGGAATGCTCTGCGCTCAGCGTTTCGATCCTCGCGATCGCCGCATCCTGTTCCTGTGCGGCCTTTGCCTTTCTGCTCATGAAGCTGCGCATTCACGGCGAGGGCAGCGTCATCAAATGGGTTATCATTCTGGCGTGTCTCCTCGTCTTCGCTTCTGTTATGCTCGGCAGGGATGATCTGCCGGAGGAAAGATTCTTTGTCATCACAGCCGTGATCGCAGAGATCGCGGCAGTCGCCGTCAGCGCCGTCTGCTGCGCAATTACCGTAAAAAAGACGGCGAAAAAAGAATTCTGACGATTGGGAGTGAATCAAATGGATACGATCAAAAAACTGATCCGCTGCGATCTCATCATGCTCCTGCATTCGGGCAAGGCTGCTGTGATCGCACCGGTCGTGCTGCTCCTGCTGTTTTGCGGCATCATGATTCTGGCCGGCGCATCTTTTGTGGCAGGAACCGCGTTTGTGATGTTCGGCGTCAGCCTTGTATCCCTGCTGCTGAATACCGAAAAAACAAGCGGCTGCACACCGCTGTTCGGCATTCTTCCCGCAGAACGGCAGACAGTTGCGGCAGCGAGATTTGTCCTCTGCGGCGGCATCCTGACGGCAGCACTGATCCTGTGTGCATTGTGCATGGAGATCACGCTTGCAGTCATGGAACAGGATACGGATGCTGCGCAACTTTTTATTTCGCTGTTCGGGCTCGATCCGGAAAGAGTCTCCGCAAACACATTTCACCGCTTCGGATTCTACGGCTGCTTCATGCTCAGCCTCATCATAACCGGAACCTCCCTGCGCAGCTATTTCAAAAACGGTCTTGGCAGCCGGAAAAACAGTCTGCTGTTCCTAATTCTGAAAGGATATCTCGTATTCATGGCCTGCACGGTATTGTTCATCCTGCTTCCGTCAACGAATATTCCGTTTATCTCGACGGCGATCTTCTATATCTATTCCCTGATCTCGGCCATGCTTCAGCCGGCCGGCGGTTATCCGGCGGTCATCATGCTGCTGGCATTCGGTTACAGCTGGTTTGTGTACTGCGGCGTAAGCGCGGCGATTGATTATGAAAAGCGCGAGCTTTGAGCGGAGGTGAATCATATGCAGATCAACAGAATCTTCCTGCGGACGGCCGCTGCGGTTTCCGCCGTATTCATGCTCGGCGCAATGCCGTTTCCTGCGTGGGCGGAGACCGTCCTGCCCTCCGGTTATGATGCAGAGCATCTGAATCAGAAAATCGACATGATGACCGGCAGGCAGGAAGCGAATCAGGAATTCGCTCCGGTCATCGGTGCAAAGGTCTTCTGCGGCGATGAGATTGTCAGCACGGTCTGCTCCGGCATGGCCGACCGCGATGCCGGATACGCCGTGGATGAGGACACCGTGTTTGAGTGGGGCAGCATCACGAAAACCATGATCTGGGTGAGCATCATGCAGCTCTGGGAGCAGGGAAAGCTCTCGCTCGAAGCGGATATCTCCGGCTTTCTTCCGGCAGATTTTGCATTCCGGCACCGCGAATTTGATGATCCGGTCACGCTGACCGATATCATGAATCACCGCAGCGGCTGGTGCGAAACGACCTATGCGATCGCTACAGACGATTCAGAAAGCATCCCCTCACTGAAGGATGCGCTGATGCAGACAGAGCCGGTGCAGGTCTATCAGCCGGACGCCGTCACGGCCTATTCCAACTGGGCTTCGGCGCTCGCGGCACTGGCCGTTGAGCAGGTCAGCGGCAGGAGTTTTACGGACTATGTTCACGAGAATATACTGGAGCCGCTCGGCATGGAGCATACCGCAGTCGCCGCCGATCACAGCGACAATCCGTGGGTACAGCAGCAGCGTCAGCATCTGCATTTCTACTCGCTGAGCCCTATCACTGCGGTCAGGGATCTCGGTACGCGCATCACCTATATCACGCTCTATCCGTCCGGCGCAGCAGTCGGTACGGTCAATGACCTCTGCACCTATGCGCAGGCACTGACCGATCCTGATTCTCCGCTTTTCAAGGATCCGGCCACGCATGAAAAGCTGTTCTCCGGCACATTTTTCGCCGGAGATCAGATCATATCGAGCTGCGGATTTGCCGCCGGTCAGTTCGGCTTGCAGGTATTCGGGCATGACGGCAGAACAAGCTCCGGCACCGCGCAGATGCTGTTCGATCCGGTCACGCGCATCGGCGTGGTCGCGGCAACGACCGATCAGACCGTCAGCGAAGCGTTCATCAATCTGCCCGTTTATGTGTTCGGTGAACCGGAGCCATCTGATGTTCCGGAAAGCGCCGGCGAGCCGGTCAGCCCGAAAGGATATTATATCTCATCCCGCTCGCAAATGACCGGTCTGCTCAGCTTTATGCGTTTGCAGAATCCTGTCGCCGGTGAGCAGCTCGGCACGCTGTATCCTGTCGGCGGCGGTCTGTACCGTCCGGCGGATACGGATGACTCCGTCCTTGTCCGGGTTTCGGATCATCCGGACGGACAGCATTTCTCGATCGGTCTCACCGAATACATCCCGATGCGCGGATATCTCGCAAAGCTCGCGCTGTTCTCGCTGTATACGCTGCTCGGCATCACGGCGATCTTTGCACTGCTTATTGATATCAAGCGCAGACGCGCCGGAAAGTTGAACGGCGGAGCCGGAGCGGCAGTTCTGACGGCTGCGAAATGCGCCCGTATCCTCTCACTTGCCGCGGCGGTCGCAATGCTTGCATTCACCATGACACCGGAGACAATGGGACTGCCGCGCACGGCGGGAACAGTCTGCGGATGCATCCAGATCGTCTGCGCAGCGGTCTGCACCATCGGCGCAGTGACCGGCGGCATCGGACTGTATCAGAAAAATGCCGCAAAGCTGAATGCGGTCTCAGCAGTATTCTGCAATGCGGCAGTCACCGCCGCGATCGTTGTATTTGAGCTGTACCGTTTCTGGTACTGCTGACAAGCACAAAAAAGCCCGAAGTCAGCTTCGGGCTTTTCTGATTCTATTTGCATAAGCGCAGACTGCGTTTTATTTTTCCGGTTCATCTGCCTCCCTGCATTTTTGGGAGAGCCAGCGGAAAAATTTTCCGATCAGGTAGCAGATCTGATAAAGCGGAATGAACCAACAATAGAAAAGTGTCTTGAGAACACCAATCTCAAGCATTCCTTCAAATGCTTCAAAACCGTAATCCAATTCACCGTCGCTGAGCGCAGGTGCCGCCCAGTCGGTGTTCACGCCGACAAACATCGAGACCACTGCAATCACGATCCATACCACATAATAGAGCAGCGAGATGAGAAACAGCACCTTGAACACACTGAACTTTTTCTCTCCGGTTTCATTTGCTGCTGTTTCTTTTTTTTCGTCATTCATAATAAATCTCCCTTTCCCCCGTCAGCGGGCAGCTTATTCCGCACGGCGGCCGCGCAGAAATGCGATCAGTGAGGCGGCCGCAAAGACGATCAGATTCATGATGATCACGCTTGCGCCGATCGCCGTATCCACAACCAGCGAAAGGAACAGTCCCAGCAGAAAGCAGCTCACGGATATGATGACCGCCGTCAGAACAACGTGCCGGAACTGTCTGCAAAGCCGCATCGCCGTCACCGCCGGAAAGATCATCAGGCTGGAGATCAGCAGCGCACCCATCATCATCATGCCCAGTACGACCGTCACCGCCGTCAGCACCGCGATCAGCAGATTGTAGAACCGGACATTCAGACCGGTCGCGCGCGCGAAATTCTCATCAAAGGTCACGGCGAAGATCTTGTCATAAAAGAGCAGATACACCAGAATGACGCATATGCTGAGGATCACACAGAAGATCACATCGCCGCGTGACATCGCAAGAATACTGCCGAACATATAGTGGCTGACATCGGTCATCAGATTTGCCTTTGACGATGCGAAGATACCGATCGCAAGTGCGGAGGTCGAAAAGAGCGCAATCGCCGTATCGCCGCCGAGTCTGCTGTTTTCGGAGAGCCGCAGCAGGATATAGGCCGCAAGAATGACAATCGGGATCGTCACCTTCATCGGCGCCCAGCCGAGCGCCGCCGCCACACAAAGCGTACCGTAGCCGACATGAGACAGGCCGTCGCCGATCATGGAACATCGCTTCAAAACCAGACTGACACCGAGCAGGCTTGCGCACAGGCTGACCGCAACACCGGCGATCAGCGCCGGCAGCAGGATGACCGAGACATATTCCGGCGTCAGGATATCAGAAAGATTATGCATTTTCCGGCGCCCCCTTCTGCGGATGCGCATGGCCGTGATCGTGGCACTGACTGCATTCCTCCGGCTGAATCGAATCACCGAGAAACCGTCTGCCGACTGCGCTTTTCTCATAATCCGCACAGCTCCCGAAGAAGCTCTCGTTCCTGCCGATATGCAGAATATTTTTCGCATGGCGCACCGCGCATTCCACATCATGCGTGACCATGATGACCGCGATCCCGTGCGCATCATGGATATGCTGCAAAATGCTGTAAAGCTCGCTCGCGACAAGCGGATCCAGACCGGTCAGCGGCTCATCAAGCAGCAGCAGCTTTTTCGTCGCACAGAGCGCCCGCGCAAGCAGGACGCGCTGCTGCTGACCGCCGGAAAGCTCGCGGTAGCAGCGCTTCGCCAGCGATGTGATATTCAGGCATTCCATCTGCTCGGCAGCGCGTGCCTTTTCCGCCTTCGTATAAAACGGATGGATCGCGCGGCCGTTCAGACAGCCCGACAGCACGACCTCCTCGACCGATGCCGGAAACGCCCGCTGGATCATGCTCTGCTGCGGGAGATAGCCGATCTCGTTCCGTTTCAGGCCGTCGCCGAACTGCATTTTTCCGCCGTCGAGCGCTTTCAGTCCGAGCAGACATTTCACAAGCGTACTCTTGCCGGAGCCGTTCTCGCCGACAATGCAGAGATAATCGTCCTTCTCAACGCGGAAGCTCAGATTCTTCTGCACGGTCAGGGATTCGTAGCGCAGGACGAGATTTTCACAGGTAATATAGGCCATTCAGCTCAGAGCCTCCTCGATTGCATCGAGATTTTCCCGCATCAGCGCCTGATAATGCATACCGGCATCAAAATCGACACGCGAGACATTGTTGCAGGATTGCAGCATCAGCGCCTGCGCACCGGTCGCATTGCAGACGGCATCGGCGATCTTCTCCGATGAATTTTCCAGATAGAACACCGTCCCGATATTCAGATCCTTTGTCTTGTTGATGAGGAACGAAAGCGTCGCGGCAGAGACATCCGTATCACTGCTGCATCCCGCAAATGCCGCATAATACTTCCAGCCGTAGGCCTCGGTCAGATAACGGAACGGGAAGCGGTCGGCAAAGATCAGCGTATCGTTCTCCGCATTCGCGCTGATCTCCTTAGCGCGGGCATCCAGCTCCAGCAGCTCATTATGCACACGGTCATAGGCCGCATCGCAGTGTTCCTTTTCATCCGGCGCGATCTGGTTCATCGAATCACGGATCGCGGTCAGCATTGCATCGGCATTCAGCGGCGCCGTCCAGATATGCTCATCGGTCTCCGTTTCGCCCTCCGGCTCATCCTCCGCCTGCATTCCCTCGACAGTCTCCTCATCGAGCAGCGTCACGCAGTCGAACATTTTCAGATTCGGTTTCTCCTGACGGCTGCTGTCGATGAGCTTCTGCGCCCACTGCTCCGAGACGCCGCCGATATACACAAACAGATCGCAGCTCTGCACGGCAGCAGCATCGGCGGGGCTGGGATCATAGGAATGCGACTCGCCGCCCGGCGTCAGCAGCATTTTCACCTCGACGGGCTGCTCATATTCCGCCGTAAGCTGCTTCACAAAATCGTATGTGGTATAGACGGTCGTGACGACCGTCAGCGGCTTGTCTTCGCCGCAGCCGGTCATGCTGCCCGCACCCAGAAGCATTGCCGCCGCAAGCGCAGTCAGCTTAAAGATTCTCAGTTTCATTATTCTCTGTTCCTTCCTTTTGTTCGGTCAGTGCCGCGCAGTCCGCGCAGATGCCGTAGAATACCGTCCGCGCCGGATCAATGCAGAATCCGTGTTCAGCCGCAACATGAGTGGCGATCTCCTGCAAATGGTCGCAGTTGAGATGAAAGAGCGTCCCGCATTCCGTGCATTTCAGATGAAAATGATGCCGGCACGCCCCTGCCGCGCCGTCTGTTCCGGCATACTGCCAGCAGGCACTCCCGCGGTCATCCAGCGCATAGCGGCGGACAAGTCCCTCCGCTTCGAGCTTTTCGAGCTGCCGGTAGACCGTCGCTGCACCGATCGGCGCTCCGCCGGTGCTGAGCGCGATCAGAAGATCGGCTGCCGTGATATGGTCTGCGCTGTGCGCTGCGAGATACTCCAGCACACGCGCCTTATGCTTTGTCTGATATCCGCCTCCGCGGGGCATGATCCGCACCTCCGAACCTGAAAATGATAACCGGTTTCGATTTCGTGACTATTATATCATATTCATATGGATTTGTCAAGCTGCTGCAACCGGTCGCCGGAACAAAAAGAAGCGGCGACCGAAATCACCGCTTCTGATGTTTGATTTGCAGAAATCAGATACCCCAGAAACGCACCAGCTCCAGCGCGATCATCGCGAAAACACAGAAGCCGTTTGCGAGGAAATTGATGACATATTTCACAACACCCGCTTCGCCGCGATCCTGCTTAAATATCGCTGTCAGAGACCGGATCGCCGTCGCCGCAAAGACCAGCATCAGGATGAACTCCGCACCGCAGAGCAGATAACCCTGCCATCTGGTCAGGCCGTACTGATGCGAATAAAGCAGCACCATGCACAGAACCGGCAGCGCGATCACAACCGGACGCAGGATCTGCGAGAGCGTGATAAGCCCCATGCCGGTATATTTTTTGCGCGCCTTTGCAATGCGCTGAATCAGCTTGATGAACAGCAGCAGAAAACCGATCAGCATGATGATGATATAAATCACCAGAAAGACAAGACCGGCCAGCATCCAGCCGTCCGTATGATAGCTCTGCATACCGCCGACGCTGAAGAACTTCTCGCCGTCCTGCTCAGAGAGCGAGGTGAGCATTCTGATGCCCTGCTGCTCCAGAAGACCGGTGCCGTCGCCGAGCGGCGTGACCGTCGCAATGCCGAGCGCGGAATACTTGTCGCCGTCTTTGGTGAGCGGTGTCGTGCCGAGTGCGCTGTAGACCATTCTGAGCGGGCCGTGCAGCACGCCGCGGAGTATGAAGTATACGCCGGAATAATCGCCGGTCAGCGGCGCTTTTGCCTCGAACTCCGGCACACTCGCTTCACCGAATACGAGCTCCGGAATCTTCGTGGCCGGTTCGCCGGATCCGATCATCATGACAACAGCCGCCGTGCCGCTCTCCGGATCAAACATGAGATTGGAGGAAAAGCCGTTGGTCGCGCCGCTGTGCCCGTAGTAAATCTGATCGCCGCTGATCTGCGGAATCAGACCGTGGCAGAAGGCCGGATATTCGGTATCACCGATCGTCGAGCTCGGCCGGAGCATCTCCTCAAGCGTCTCCTGCTTCTCAAAGAGCGGGCAGGGATCCTGCACAAAGCTCTGCGCATATTTCGCCATATCGCCGATCGTGCCGGTCACAGCGCCCGCAGGATAAAGCTGAATGTAGGTCAGCTGTCCTCCGGCCTCCTTCCAGACGCCCGGTGCTGACTGTGCGGCACATTTCACCTTTTCACGCTGCGCCTTGACCCATTCATTGTCATCATGCGCAGGGAGGATCGCGGTCTGCTCCATGCCGAGCGGCTCCATGATATGCTTATGCGCATAATCCGAAAACGGCTCGCCGCTGATGCGCTCGACGATGTATGCAGCGAGCGCCGCGCTCCAGTTGCAGTAGCTGCTGACTGCGCCGGGGCGGGTATTCTGCGAAGGCTCCGATGCTTTGAGCGCCTGATCCAGCGGCACAATCGCATTTTCATCATCGGTCTGGATCGACCAGAAATTTTCGCCCCAGCCGCCTTCATGATTCATCAGATTCAGCATCGTGATCTTGTCATCATATTTCAGATGACCGAAAAAATGATCCGGCAGATAGGTTCGGATATCTTCATTCAGGTCGATCCTGCCCTGCTCCCAGAGCTGCATCACGCTGACCCAGATCATTGTTTTCGAGATGCTGCCCCATTCATAGCAGGTATCCGCATCCGCAGGCGTTCCGGCATCGCGGTCGATCTCGCCGAACGCACCGGAATACAGCACCTCCTCATCGCTCACGACCGCCGCAGAAAATGCCGTGTATTCCTTTTTGTTGTTCTCGGCATATTCCTCGATCGCCTCCCCTACCTTGTCAAAGGCAAGGCCGGACGGCGTTTTGTACGCATCCTCGTTTTTTGCAAACGCGGTCAGCGGCACCGCCGTGCTGAGCATCACCGCCGCGCAGATGCCGGCTGTCAGTTTTCGTACCATTTTCATTTTCGTCCCTCCTGTTTGATGATCTGTTCCGATTCAGTGCGGAATGCCGGTACGCATAAACGCACTGAAACAGTTCTGGTAAATCAAATATATATAGTTATAGCATAGATATATTGATTTGTCAAGCGGATATAGATACTCTGAATAAATATGACGATATTGCTCTGACATAATTTCATAATTTGTTCACAAACACAGATTGCCTGCGTGATATAATAGTAATATCATCGTTTTGCTGTATTTATGATAGCAGAAAAAGGTAAAGAAAGCGTTCAGCAAACTGTAAAGAAACCGTAAATTACGGAGGTTTTCATGATGATATTCAGCAAAGCCAATGCACTCCTGACAGCGGCAGTCATGCTGACTGCCGCATCGCTCGGCGCATTCCCTTCGCTCCCGCAGCAGAGCCTGCACGCGCACTCCCTCAGCCGCTTCCTGCATCAGACTGCTGCGCTCCCGCAGCCGGCGGCGCCGTTTTCCGAGCTGCACTATGATGCGGCAGAGCAGCAGCTTTACTGCGACGGCAGACCGGTCGGAACGGCATACGGTGATTTCCGCGTTTCCGGCGGAACGGTATATGTACGCGGTTCGGCTGCCGGTCAGCCGGAATGCGCTTTTGTCCCGCTCAGTGAATGCGCAGATACATTCGGCTGCATAATTGACGAAACAGGCGACGGCAGCGTGATCCGCTCGCCGTTTCAGTCGTGCAGACTGATCGCCCGCACAGATGCTGAAATCGAAGCGCCGCAGCAAATCGTAAACGGCGATATCCGCATTCTCTGCTACGACTCCCCCTCCGAGACCTATGCAGCCTATCGCCGCCTGCAAAGCGACAGCCGCATCCGCGAGATCTCTCCGGACGGCATCGTATATATCGGCGCAGCATCTGACGACTATGACATCAACCGGTATGCATGGGGACGAACGGCGATCGGCGCGGACAGGTTTACCGAACGGCTCCGAGCCGAACGCGATACCCTCCCGGAGATCAAGGTCGCGGTCATTGACACGGGGCTCTATGCAGATCACGCATGGTTCAGAGGACGCATCGCCGAGGGCGGCATCAGTCTGGCCGGAACCGACGATTACACCGACGGCAACAGCCACGGCACGCACTGCGCAGGCATCATCGTACAGTCCACGCCGGAGAATGTAAAGATTCTGCCGGTCAAGGCGCTCGCCGATGAGGGCTATGCCACGGATACGGACATCTATTGTGCAATGATGTATGCCGTCGAACAGAAGGCCGATATCATCAGCATGAGCCTCGGCGGCGAGGGCATGAACTGGCTGACCAAGGAGGCGGTTCAGGCTGCGGATGCGGCGGATATCCCGGTGATTGTTTCCGCAGGCAACGAAGCACGCGAAACCGGATACGGCTCACTCACAGGCTTTGATTCCTGCGTAACGGTCTCCGCGCTCACGCAGAAATACGACACTGTGAGCGGTCAGATGCAGTATGAGGCTGCGTTTTACAGCAATTTCGGCAGCGATGTCGATTTCAGTGCGCCCGGCTCCCGCATTTACAGTGCAGTCGCGGCGGCCGGCGATCCGGTAGGATTGATGAGCGGTACCAGCATGGCCGCGCCCTTTGCCGCAGCTGCATATGCTGATCTGCTCTCCTATGATCCCGCGCTGACCGGCGCGGAGATCTATACGCTGCTGAAAGCGAATGCGCGTGATCTCGGTGAATCCGGCTTTGACGCGTCCTACGGCTGGGGCATGATCGACCTGTCTGATCTCCGGTTCTCCGGGACATTTGTCCCGCCGCCGGCGATCCTGCCCGCAGTCGTCAATCAGCCGAATCCGTTTACGGTCACAATCAATGCGCCCGCAGACACGGCGGTTTACTATACGCTTGACGGCTCCGCACCGACACCGGAGAACGGCATTCTCTATACGCAGCCGTTCATGCTGGATGCATCTGCGGTGATACAGGCAGCGGCATTTGCGGACGGCAGCGCGAGCAGAACTGTCCGGCAGGCGTACTGCATCGACGGACGCGATCTCGCATCGCCGTATCTCGTCAAGGACGGCGTTCTGACAGGCTATTTCGGCGTCAGAAGCAAGCTCGATCTTTCAGCGGTTTTCCCGGACGGCTCGCTGACTGCGATCGGCGACGATGCCTTTGAAAATTCCCATGTCACGGAGATTACCCTGCCGGATTCGGTCACGCAGATCGGAGACCGTGCGTTCTATGCATCCGATCTGAAATCACTCACCGCAAACGGCGTGACCGCTGTCGGCAGTCAGGCATTCATGGATTCCGCACTCGAAACTGCAAATCTCGGCGCACTGAATTTCCTCGGCGCACTGGCATTTTTCCGCTGTGAAAAGCTGCGGACGCTGAACTGCTCCGAGGGTACCGCTCTCAGCAGCATTCCCGATTATGCATTTGCACAGTGCAGCAAGCTCAGTCAGCTGCCGTTTGCATGGGAATCCGTCACAGACATCGGCGCTCATGCATTTGAAAACTGCAAGGGCATCAAGGCGGTCGGGCTGCCCGCTCTGCGGTCGCTCGGCGCAGCGGCATTCGCATATTCTTCGATCTTGTCACTGACGCTGCCGGATTCACTGACAGTCCTGCCGGAGCGTGTGCTGTACGGTACGCCGCTGGAATCGCTGTCTGCACACGGTTTGACAGAGATCGGCGCGGAGGCGCTGGCGAATCCGGATAAGCCCGCACTCCGGCTCGATACGGATCTTTCCCGCATCACAAAGCTCGGCAATCACGCGCTGGACGGCCTGATCTTCGATGCCCCTGTGATATTTGACAGCCTGACCGACTGCGGCACCGGTGCGCTCGATCATACATCCGCACCGTATTACGCTTTCCCGCAGCTCCGGCAGATCACATCAGAAATGTTCGACGAACTGCATGGGCCGATCCTGCTGACCGGTGCCGAAGAGATCGGAAATGCCGCGCTGATTTGCTGTAGAGATGGTATTTTCGTCAGCGATGCACTGCGGGCTCTGGCGGATGATCCGTTCATCTATACATATACTCATGACGGTGCACAGCCGGTCACAGGAGGCCCTGCGGATTCCCTGCTGCACGAATATGCGGATGCAAACGGCCTGACCTATCTCACACTTCCGGCCGTCTATCCGGCGGGGAGCGGTTCCGTTTCGGCAAATCAATTTGATACAGTCACGCTGCGGGTGCATTCGGTCAGCACCGAACCGGTCACACTGAAATGGTTCAATGTCACGGACGGACAGGAAACAGAGATTCCCGGTGCCGGTACAGAAGCATATCAGCCGGACACGAGCCGCGCAGGAACATTCTGCTTCCGCGCCGCATTATATCAGGAAAACAAGCGCGTATCGGAAACCGATCTCACGCTGTCGCTCATGCCGGCCGAACAGCTTTCTCTGCGCAGCAGCGGAGAATGTACCGTGATCGACTGGGCGATGATCGCCGCGAAAGCCGATCCTGCGCAGAATGAGCTGCGCGCCGTGCTGGAATATGTTCCGGCATATGACGGCAGCTATTATGTCACGGTCTCCGATATCGCGCCGGATGCTGCGCCGCCGCAGATCGTCCGGGGAGACAGCGTGACCGTCGGCAGCATTCTCAATGATGTGAATGAAGCGATTGTTCCGGTCACACTGGAAGCAGGCGTTTCCTACCGCATCATCCAAAACCTGCCGCGCAATGCCTGTACCGATCAGGATATCTCTCTGCTGCGCATTTCACAGACCGCCCCGCGAAGCTGTGAGGATCTTTCAGGCTATACATTTGAACCGTTCAGTGCCGTCTCATTTGATCCGAATTATACTCCCGAAAATGCGCCCGATGTCACCTGCGGCACGCTGACTGCCGAATCCGCCGACGGCGATATCATCCGTCTTGTCCCCGGTGCAGATTATGAGATCTACAGCAGAATGTCCGCTCCGGATCAGATAGATCTTTATTGCATTCTGACCGGCAGCTATTTCGATGCCCGTATCCTGCATGATTCTGCCGCCGTCTATCCGGTCTCCGGTGAAATCAGCTGCGGCAGTGTGCAGAATGTGATCTGCGATGTACATACAGTCAGCTATCGGTTCAGTCCGCCCGAAACGGCTGAATATGAGATTCTCTGCGGGATCCGCGAGCCGCTGCTGCGGGAAGCGCTGGATTCCGGCGTATACGATCCGGATTTCTGGATGCAGCCGGAGATGCAGATATTCGCGGATGACGGCACTGAGATTCCGCTGACAGATACCGGAAACAATGTCCTGCGCGCAGACCTGACGGCAGGCGTGTCGTATTGTATCAATCTCGGCGAGATCACGGCTTCTGACCGCTTTACTCTCTGCATTCAGCCCGCAGGCGGCTCTGTATCGCCCTTTGCAGATGTTTACGGCGTATTCCTTCTGCCGGACGGCATGGCACATGAGGAGGAGCTGTTTGTCTATGACGGGAAACCGGTTACACCGGAGCCCGCACTCTATGACACCACCCGCAAGCTGAATGACGGTGAAGATTACGATGTGTATTATCTCAGCAATACCGCGCCGGGCGAAATGGCCGCTGTTGCCGTCAGCCGCGGCGATGTGACGGATTATCTGCTGCTCACGCAATATATCAGTCTTCCGCTGACAGCCGATATCCCGAAAACCATCCCCGCAGATACGCCGTACAGTGCATATATGTTCCGTGCGGATACAGACGGTTATTACAGCGTTATGCTGTCCGCACCGCCCGAAAGCACCGCTGTTGTCTGTATCAACGGCGAGCAGATTCCCCTCACAACGACTGAAAATCCGTCCGCCGCTGAATACAATCTGAAAGCAGGCGAAATGCTCTATATCACCGTTTATAACAGCTTCGGCGATGCGGAGCTGCTTGTCCGCAATGCGCGCTCTATTTCAGACGGTACGCTGATTCCAGAAACCGCTTATTACATGACCGACAGCGATGATCCGGCGCCCCGCTGCCGCATCATACTGCCGGACGGCACACAACTGGAAGACGGCAGGGATTTCACGGTCAGCTCCGTATACCGTGACGGCGATGGGACGGCAGAAATCTGCGCGGCAGGCATGGGCGGGTACGCCGGCTGCCTGACAGCGCGGTTCCCGGCTGCATTCCGCGCCGAAGCGGATATCCCCTATACCGTGACC
>CAMOOV010000042.1 GCA_946621745.1 uncultured Ruminococcus sp. | reverse complement strand
GCCGCTGTCCCTGCGAGAGTGCGCCGCTCTTGTCGCTGATGACCGTATCATAGCCCTGCGGGAGCCGCTTGATGAAGCTGTGCGCATTCGCGGCCTTTGCTGCCGCAATGATCTCCGCATCGTCCGCATCCGGCCTGCCCATGCGGATATTATCGCGGACGGTCGCATTTTTCAGCCATGTCTCCTGCAAAACCATGCCGATATTCTGCCGCAGGCTCTCGCGGGTGATATGCCGCAGATCCGTCCCGTCGATCTCGACGGCGCCGCCCGTCACATCGTAGAACCGCATGATGAGATTGATGAGCGTTGTCTTGCCGCAGCCGGTCGGCCCGACAATCGCAACGCGCTGACCGGGCTTCACCGAGACCGAGCAGTGCGAAATGAGCTTCTGCTCCGGCACATAGGAGAACGAGATATCGCGGAATTCCACCGCGCCCTTTGCATCCGTGAGCACGACCGCATCCGCATCGTCCGGCACCTCCGCCGGCTCGTCGATCAGCGCAAAAATGCGGTCGGCGCAGGCAAGCGCATTTTGCAGCTCGGTCACAACGCCGGAGATCTCGTTGAACGGCTTGGTATACTGATTCGCGTAGCTGAGGAAGCAGGACAGCTCACCGACCGACACCGCGCCGCGCACGGCCGCGAGTGCGCCCGTCAGTCCGACAGCCGCATAGACCAGCGCATTGATGAAGCGCGTGACCGGATTCGTCAGCGAGGAATAGAATGTCGCACGGCGCGATGCATCCGCGAGGCGCTGATTGACCTCATCAAATTCGCGCATCGTATCCGCTTCGTGGCCGAATGCCTGCACGATCTTCTGATTCGGAATCGTTTCATTGATGATCGCAGTCTGCTGCGCCCGCGTCTCCGCCTGTGTCTGAAACAGGCTGTAGGTGCGCTTCGCGATGAAAGCTGCCGCAAAGAGCGAGAGCGGCGTCATCAGCAGAACGACCAGCGTGATGCCGGGGTGGATCGAAAGCATGAAGCCGAGCGTGCCGAGGATCGTCAGCACACCGGTGAAAAACTGCGTAAAGCCGAGCAGCAGGCCGTCCGCGAGCTGATCTGCATCGGAGATCATGCGGCTGACCGTGTCGCCCGCCGGATGACTGTCCAGATAGGCCAGCGGCAGATGCTCAATGCGTTCGATCGCACGGTTCCGGATATCGACCACGACCTCAAACGCGATTTTGTTATGCACCGCGCTCATGATCCACTGCGCGAGTGCCGTGACCGCCGCGGAAATGCCGACGGTCAGCAGGATGCGCGTCACAGCGCTGAAATCGACCCTGCCTGCGCCCTCGATCCGGTCGATCGCTCGGCCGGTCAGGATCGGGATATAGAGCGTCAGCGCGACGGTGACGACCGCGAGCAGCAGCGTCAACGCGAGCCATTTTTTATAGGTTGCAAGCCCACGCAGCACGCGTCTGACCGTCTGCATCTGCGCCTTTGTATCACGCTTTGCCATGCTGCACCTCCTCCGGGAACTGGGATGCGTGGATCTCCTGATAGACCGCGCAGCTTTCCAGCAGCTCCTCATGCGTACCGATGCCGGCGAGCTGTCCGTCATCCAGCACGAGAATGCGGTCAGCCTGCGAAATGGAGGCCGTCCGCTGCGAAACAATGAATACGGTCGGGCTGTCGGGCAATGCGCGGAGCGCCTTCCGGAGCGCGGCATCGGTCGCGTAATCCAGTGCCGAGGCGCTGTCATCGAGGATCAGGAATTCCGGCCTGCGGACAAGCGCACGGGCAATCGTCAGACGCTGCCGCTGACCGCCGGAGAAATTGCGCCCGCCCTCGCGCACCTCGTCATCCAGCCCCTTTGCTTTGCTGCCGACAACATCCAGCGCCTGCGCCGTGCGGAGCGCATCTTCGATTGCACTGTCCGAGGCATTTGCATCGCCCCAGAGGAGATTCTCGCGGATCGTTCCGTGGAACAGCACTGCCTTCTGCGGGACAACGCCGATTCGCTGCCGCAGCGCATCCTGCGGGAATGCCTGCGCGGGGATGCCGTCCACGGTGATGCTGCCGGAATCCGGCTCATAGAAGCGCGGAATCAGGTTGACGAGCGTTGATTTGCCCGCGCCCGTTCCGCCGATCACGCCGATGACCTCGCCGCGCTTTGCCGAGAACGAAATATCGCACAGCGCAGGGGCGGCGGCGCCTGCATAGGTGAATGTCACATGGTCAAACACGATCTCGCCGCGGCGGTTTTCCGGGATCACCGGCATCTGCACCGGCGCCGGAACCGCATCCGCCGTGCCGGATTCCAGCACCACCTGAATGCGGTTGCCGCAGGCGGCTGCCTTTGTGATGCTGATAATGAGATTTGCAAATTTGATGAGCTCAACGAGGATCTGCGACATCAGATTGTAGAGCGCGATCACCGAGCCCTGCGTCAGCAGGCCGGCATCGACACGGATCGCGCCGATCGAGAGCAGGCCGATGACGGCGAGATTGACGATCACATAGGTCGCCGGATTCATGACTGCGGAGATGCGGCCGACCGCCTTCTGCACGGCGGCGAGCGCATCATTCTCGCGGCGGAATCCCGCGGCCTCGGCATCCTCATTGCGGAATGCGCGGATGACGCGGACACCGTCGAGATTTTCGCGGGTGATCTCCGTGACGGTATCGAGATGCTCCTGCACCTTTTTGTGCATCGGGATCGTGATGAGCATGACGCCGAACACCACGACCGAGAGCAGCGGGATTGCGGCGACAAAGATCAGCGCGGCACGGACGTCGATCATGAATGCGGAGACCATCGCGCCGAACACGATGAACGGCGACCGCAGCAGCAGCCGGATCGTCAGGTTTACGCCGGTCTGCACCTGATTGACATCGCTGGTCATGCGCGTGACGAGCGACGAGGTGCCGAGCGTATCGAGGTCGGTGTAGGTCATGCGCTGGATATGCTGCATGAGCGCCTGCCGGAGCTTTGCGGAAAAGCCGGCGGCGGCTTTCGCGGCGAAATACTGCGCAAAAAGCGTGCTGGTCAGTCCGACGGCTGCAAGCAGTGCCATGAGCAGGCACATCCGGATGATATGTCCGGTATCATTGCAGCCGATGCCGTCGTCGATCATGGATCTGACTACGAACGGCACGAGCAGTTCAAATGTTGCTTCGAGCATTTTGAACAGCGGACCCAGCACGCATTCTTTTTTGTAGTCTGCGAGAAAGCGCAGGAGCTTCTTCATTTTTACGCCCCCTACTTGGATTATCCGGATGAACGGAACAGTTCTATTGATGTACCAATTAAATCTTGAAGAATAGATGCGCAGGATTTTTGTTGTGAGACAAGGCAGAAAGCCGCCGCCTTGCTGACGCAAGGCAAGGATTTCTAACGCAGTATCACGGCAAAAAGACAAGCAGATATCTTCAAGAGATAGTTGGGACATCAATATTATACTAGAAAGAAGGTGAAATGTCAATATCGCGGAGACATTGGGAGTGACCGAACGGGGATATATCATTCGGCTTTTATCTGCGCCGAAGCATAATTGTAAAGGCAATACCGCACAGAGCTGGCGGTGCAGATACGCAGTCAGATTTTTCGTGCAAGATGACGGAAAATATGCAGGCAGATGCGCTGCCAAGCTGCCAGCCGGGCTCCGGTCGTCAGGCGGGCTTTGTGCGGTGTTGCCTAAAAGAACCATTCAAACGAATCAAGGCAAATAGACGAATCATACGGAACGGAGAGAGGAGAGATAAGGAAGGGGAGCGCGAGGGGGGCAACCTTGGAGACAATGCAACGAAAAGGGATCTTTCAGGGGCCGGAGATAATCAAAGCGGGCATCCGCAGGTTTTTTTTTCAGCATGGCCGGGGCAGAACACTCATGGGGATAATCTGTCAGTTGTTCCGTACCATAAATCATTGAAAAGATCAGCGAAATCTTGTATGATAAGGATGGAAACCGGATTCACCCCGGCGCGGCTCCCCCGGATATCCGTTCCCCCAAGCGGATATCCGCACCGGCCGGCGGGATCGCTCCGAAACCGGAATGCGCAACAAACAGACAGCGCATTCAACAGATATACAGATAATAAACACGATTTACGGGAGGATATCATCATGAAGAAAATGCGTCTGCAAAGCATCGCCGCCGCAGCCGTCCTCGCGCTCACCGTCTGCGGTGCAGCACAGGCTCCGCTGCTCAGCACACCGCTCGCCGTTTCCGCTGCATCGTCGATCAGCGGCAGCGTCAGCCACAATTTCACCACACAGGGCTTACAGAGTGACTGGTTCACGATCACCGGCAACCTCGCAACCGGCAAAGGCACCGCCGAATACAACGGTCAGACATTGACACAGTGCCTGAAAATGGAATCCACGACCGAGATCGCGTTCTCCACAAACGGCAATGCGACGGTCACGCTTGTTATTCTCAGCGGCGAATCCGTCTATATCGACAGCACCAAATATACGCTCGACGGCTCCGGCAAGCTGACCGCGCAGATCGGTGCCGGTGCGCATACGATCAAAAAAGGTAGCGGCAGCTCCTTCCTGTTCTATATTGATGTGCAGGGCGACGGCTCTGCACCGGTTGTGACCGATCCGCAGCCGACTGACCCGCAGCCGAGCGATCCGCAGCCCACTGATCCGCAGCCGGAGAACCCCGGTTCGCAGGGCGAGACCGTCATCAGCGGCGACTTCAAGGTAGTCAGCTCCGGCGGCTGGAATGAGATGCTCTATGCAACACTTTCCGGCATCAGGGATGCGGATGTCAAGTCCGTTTCCTACAGCGGCAGTGCAAGCGGCAGCCTTCAGGGCGACGATCTCACCTATCTTGTCCGCGATACCTCCGCAGGCGTCCGCATTGATATCCCCGGTGTTCCGGCGGGAACCTATACGCTGACAGTCGGGACAAGCAAGGGCACCGCGGCGATCAGCGGGATCAAGGTCTCTGCGCAGGATCGCTCCGGCTATGCACATTTTAATTACAAGCAGGGCGTCGGTGCCTATAACGACGACGGCACACTGAAAGCAAATGCAATCGTGCTGTATGTCACCAATGACAACAAGAACAGCGTCACGGTCAAATCAAAGGACGGCACAACTGTTTCCGGCATCGGCAATATCCTCAATTCCTCCGGCAAGGATGCCGGCAGCGGCAAGACCTCCAAGGGCGGCGCGCCCAACTCCAATAAGGGCATCATCGAGAAGATCGCAAAGGACGGCACACCGCTCGTGATCCGCATCATCGGCGATGTCACTGCGCCGGACGGCCTGACGGCTTATGATTCCGTCGATTACGGCGGCTCCGTCGGCGACAACGGCTTCATGGCGAGAATGCAGTCCGGCAAGGATGTCACGATCGAGGGCATCGGTACGGATGCAACCGTCAACGGCTGGGGATTCCACTTCATCTGCGAGAGCGGCAATCCGACGCTCGGCAAGAGCTTTGAAGTCCGCAACCTGAAATTCCGCAATGTCCCGGAGGACTGCATCGGCATGGAGGGCGTGCAGGAGGGCAGCTCTCTGACCGCTTCCGTTGAGCGCTGCTGGATTCACAACAACGAATTCTATAAGCCGACGATCAAGAATCCGGCAGAATCCGACAAGGCCGGCGGCGACGGCGCCTGCGATTTCAAGCGCGGTATGTATTTCACCAACAGCTACAACTACTACGAGGGCTATCACAAGACCAACCTCGTCGGCGCTTCCGACTCCAATCTCCAGTTCCACATCACCTTCCACCACAATTACTGGAAGAGCTGCGAATCCAGAGGCCCGCTTGCGCGTCAGGCGAATATCCATATGTATAACAACATCTTCGAGGGACAGACCAGCTATTGCCAGAATCCCCGTGCGGATGCCTACATCTTCTCCGAATACAATCTCTTTGAGAACAGCAAGAACCCGCAGCAGATCAAGCAGGGCGCGATCAAGAGCTATAACGATACTCTGACCGGCTGCAAGGGCGATATGCAGGCAACTGTCGTCAAGGACAAGTCGCAGAAGGTTTCCAGCAACAACAAGTACGGCGATTTTGATACGAACGCATCGCTTTCCTACATTCCCTCGAACAGCTATCAGCTTCTGACCGATACTTCCAAGCTCAAGAGCTATTTCGCATCGAACGGCGGTACGCTTGACGATCAGAGCCTTTCCGGTTCTGCATCCTCCGGTCAGCCGGCAGATCCCGTGCCTGCCGAGACCACGACTGTAACCACCACCGTCACGACGACTGTTACCACGACAACCGCAGAGCCTGTCACGGAGACCGATCCGGAGACCACGACGACTGTAACCGTGACCACAACTGCCTCTGAGATTCCGCAGCAGGGTGAATCCACGCTCCTCGGCGATGCAGACTGCTCCGGTGATGTGGATGTTTCCGACTGTGTCCTGATCGCAAGAGTATTTGCAGAGGACGCTGATGCAGTCATCTCCGCACAGGGCAAGCGGAACGCGGATGTCAACCGCTCCGGCGCACCGGATATGGATGATACCGCTCTGATTCTTCAGAAGATCGCGCATATTATTGATGCATTCTGATTTTAACCCTCTCTGCAATACCCCCTCCCGAAACAGCACCCGAACATCCTCGGGTGCTGTTCTGTTTTTGACGGCAGAGCCCGCCGGTCGGCAGGGCTGCCCGCTTCAGAAAAAATTCAGGAATCCGGTACTTTACATTTTCAGGATTTTGTGCTATACTATAGGAGTATCACTATGTCCGGAAGCGGGGTGCGCAAATTGGAGATCTATCTGAGGCAGGGACATACATTTTCTGTGCCTGTCACAGTCGCGGAGCATTTGCTCGGCCTTTCGAGCCATGACCAGCTCAAGGTGCTGCTCTATGTCCTCTGCAATGCCGACCGTCCGCTCACAGCGGAGCAGATCGCGCAGAGCTGCAAGGTGCAGCCGGATGCCGTCGAGGAGGCGATTGCCTTCTGGCAGGATGCGAATGTTCTGACTGCTTCGCCGGAGCTCCCTGCCGTCTCACTCAGCGCTTCCCCCGTACAGCACGCCGAGCTGCCGCAGTCGGCCGCCGCATCTGCCCCGGCCGTACCGGTCACACCGAAGCCGGAACCGCAGCCGCAGGTCAGAGAGGTCGCAAGGATCCAGGTCAGCAGCAGCAATTTCGCGCTGATGCCGTCCGAAATCGCGGAGCGGATCCAGTGCAGCAGCGATCTCGCGGAGCTGTTCCGGAGCGCGGAGCATCTGATCCGCAGACCGCTCAATCATACCGAGCAGAAAAGTCTCATCTGGATGCATGAGTATCTCGGCATCAAGGTCGATTTGCTTGTCATGCTCGTTGCGTACTGCGCGGATCAGTTCATCTCGCAGAAGGCCGAGCGGATCGCGATTGAATGGCAGGAGCAGGGCATCACCACGCATCAGCTTGTTGAGGCCGATCTCCAGCGGCGCACGGAAGCACGCAGCTTTACCGGCCGGATGATGCGGATCTTTCAGATGGATAAAACACCGACCGCCAAACAGCAGGCATTTTTCGACCGCTGGCAGCAGGCCGGATACAGTGAGGATCTGATCCATTTTGCGATGGAGACCTGCCGCGACCAGAAGAACGACAAGGTCAGCTTCCCCTACATAGATAAAATACTGGTGAATCTGGCCAAAGAGGGCGTCACGACCGTTGAGGGCGCAAAGCAGAGCCAGATCCGCTTTCAGCAGCAGAAAAGCGGCAAGCCGTCAGCAGTGCCGCAGAAGCGCAGCGAGGATTCCTCGATTGATCCGGAGGATCTCAATAAGCTGATGCATCCGTTCTGACTGCCGGAGGAGAGTGAGACAATATGACAAAGGAACAAATCTATGCGGAGGCGGTCGAGGTGCTGCGCACGCGGCGCAGAAATGCGCAGCAGGAGCAGGAGCGCCGGACTGACCGCATCCGGCAGGAAATCCCGGAAACAGCCGAGCTTGACCGGCAGCTGCGTTCCGTCTGCGGCTCGATCCTTTCGGCGATCGGCCGTTCCGATAACAGGGAGCGCTTAAAGCAGATCGAGCAGCATACCAAAGCTGCAGATGCTATGCTGCGGAATCTGCTGACCGCAAAGGGCTATCCGGCTGACTATCTCGATGTGCATTATACCTGCAAACACTGTGACGATACCGGCTTTGTCGGCGGCCGCCCCTGTGTCTGCTTAAAGCAGGAGATCGGGCGGATCAGTGCGGAGCAGTTCAATGTCCATTCGCAGCTCGTGCTTTGCAGCTTCGCGGATTTTTCACTGGATTATTACCGCGATCTGCCCCCGGAGCAGTTTCATGCAATGGAGCAGAATCTCGCGGTCTGCAAGGCCTATGCAGACAGCTTTTCGCCGGAGCGCTCCGGCAGTCTGCTGATGAGCGGCAATACCGGTCTCGGCAAGACGCATCTTTCACTTGCGATCGCGAATGCCCTGCTGCAAAGGGGCATTCATGTGATCTATGATTCGATCGGCAGCCTGCTGCATATACTGGAGCAGGAGCATTTCGGCAAGGGCGCTGCGGACTGCGATACGCTCAGCACCGTGCTGGACTGCGACCTGCTGATCCTTGACGATTTCGGCACCGAATTCCGCACGAGCTTTTCCCGCTCAATGATCTATACGATCCTGAACAGCCGGATGAACGCCGGAAAGCCGATGATCGTCAATACAAACCTCACACTCGGAGAAATCAAGGAGGAATACGGAGACAGAGTCGTTTCGCGGCTCATTTCTGCCTCGCAGATGCTTCCCTTCTACGGCAGGGACATCCGCATCCAGAAAAGTCTGCGCCGTTCCGCCGGACAAGGAGGAAAATACGATGCATGAGATTCTGCTCAGTGAGCTGAACAGTCATTTACTGGATGATCCGGAAATGGTCGTCATTGATGCGGAAGCAAAATATGACCGGAAGATCCGGTACATCGCGGACAGCATCTGCCGCCATGCGGCGGATCGCCCGATCACGCTGATCGCAGGGCCTTCGGGCTCCGGAAAGACATCGACCGCCTGCCGCATTGAACAGATTTTAGACGCTGCGGGTTTTGAATCGCATACGCTTTCGATGGACAATTATTATGCGGACGGCTCGCGCAATACGGATATCGTCGATCAGTTCGGCAATCCGGATTACGAGTCCCCGCTGCGGCTGGATACCGACCTGCTCTATACGCAGCTCTCCCAGCTTGCACGCGGAGAGGCCGTCGAGCTGCCGGAATTTGATTTTGCCGCGCAGAAGCAGAGAAAATCCGGCAAGGTGCTGAAGCGCCGCCCGAATGAGCTGATTATCATGGAGGGCATCCACGCGCTGAATCCGGAGGTCACGGGCGATACGCATGAGATTGCGAACCGCATCTATCTCAGCGTTCGCACGCGCATCACGATGGGTGAGGAGCGTCTGCATCCGTCGCTGATCCGCTTTGCACGGAGACTGATCCGCGACCGCCGCGCCAGAGGCCGGACACCGGAGGAATCCTTCGGGATGCTCAGCAGCATCTCCCGCGGCGAGAATATGTACATCATGCCCTACAAGCATCTCGCGGATTTTGAGCTGGATACATTTATGGAGTATGAGCTTTCCGCCTACAAGCCGTTCCTGCTGGAGAATATCCGGACACTGGCAGAGACCGCAGCGCCGGAGACCGGTATTGCGATGCTGCTGAAATGTCTGGAGGAGCTGGCACCGCTGGACTGCGACCTCATTCCGGAGCAATCGCTGATCCGTGAATTTGTCGGCGGCTCGATTTTCACAAAATGAACACGCCGTTTGATGTCTGCATCTCCGGCCACCGTCCCGAAAAGCTGCCGCAGGGCAGCGAGCTGCGCGTGATCCAGAGCCTGCTCTATCAGGAGATCGGCAGCGCGATCGAAGACGGTGCGGCAACCTTTTATACGGGTATGGCGCGGGGCATTGATCTCTGGGCGGCGGAAATGATCCTGCAATTCCGCAGGACATATCCGAAGATCCGACTGGTCTGTGTACTGCCGTTTGCAGAAAGCGTCAGCAGACTGCGCGGCGCTGAGCGTTATCTGGCGATGACGCTGATGAATGCCGCCGATGAGACGGTTACACTCAGCGCGCATTATTATGCCGGATGCTACCGTGCGCGGAATGCGTACATGGTTGAGCGGAGCCGGCGGCTGATTGCCGTGGTCGCGGATTCTGCATCCGGTACCGGACAGACAATCCGCATGGCAAAGCAAAAGGGGCTGGAAATCCGGCTCATCACACTGGAACAGGCTGCACAGCAGCCAGACCCGGAAGCATAAAAATCTGACTAGAGGAAAGGAGCAGCAGTCTGTATCCGGCCGGCAGACCGGTTACACTGCAAAAAGAACATGGCAGCTACCACCACGATTCGCCGCCGCCGGCGCGGGCCGAAGGCGGGCACGACCGCGATCCCGTTTCTGATCACCGTTCTGATCTCGATGTTTCTGTTCGGCGGAGTCGCACTGTATTTCTACAATAAGCTGACCGCGAAAAGCAACGAGCTTCAGCCGATGCAGAGCGCGGTGAACGGCATTTCGGACAGCGATATCAATACGATCCTGTTCGTTCTGGATCCGGATGAGCCGGAGCGCAAGAATGCCGTCATGATGCTGCGCTTTGACCCGGTGCGCAAGAATATTTTCTGCATCGGCATCCCGATCGACCTTCAGGTCGTCTATCAGGGCAAGAGCATGACCATCGACACCTGCTATGTCAATCACGGCATGGAGGCGACAAAGGGTGCAGTCTCAGAGCTGATGGATCAGCCGATCAACCGCTATATCCAGCTCAACAGCGACGGCTTCCAGAAGCTCGTCAATATCATCGGCAATGTCACCTACCGCATTCCGGTGCGCGATCAGGGACTCAAGCCCTCGGATGCAGAGGTCACGCTTGACAACGCGCAGTTTGAGACGATGCTGACCAGTATGAACTATTCCAACGAGGAGGAGCGCGGCAATGTTATCGGCACATCGGTCTCGCAGCTCCTGAATCAGTGCATCGGCGGCGAGCAGTATGCCCGTACCCGCGGCGAAACAGACGGCGGTGCGCGTATTGCCCGCAATCTGGACGGCTATTTCAGCTCCGTCATCAATGCGGTCAATACCGATATCACGATGAAGGACTTCACCGATCACCGTCACGCGATCAGCTATGTGTTTGAATATGCACAGGCGCCGGCACGCGGCATGGGCGTTATCTGCGATACCGCAGAGGACGGCACCGTCAAGCCGAACCCGGTCTATCTGGATAATCTGAAGATCACGCTCTTTGAGGTCGCAGTCAGCGGAAACGGCAGCGCGATCCCGACGGACAGCAATGTGGAGAACAGCGGCGCCGCTTCGGACAGCACGACGGATGCGTCTGCACCGGCTGCCTCTGAACCTGCGGCTGCTGAACCTGCCGGGTCCATGCCGGTTGAGCAGCCTATGCAGCCTGCGCAGCCCGATCAGCCGGAACAGCCTGAACAGCCGGAACAGCCTGAACAGCCGGAACAGCCGCAATGAGAATGCGTCCGGTGAAACAGGCGGCCGCAATGATGCTGTCTGCTGCTGTGACGGCGGCATTCTCCGGATGCGCGGGTTCCGCGCCGGAGCCGGCTGCGATACAGGAAATCCCGGCCGTGACGCAGACTGCGGAGACGGCTGCGCCGGAACAGAATGAGACTGCGCCGGCCGTAACGGAAGCGGCTGAGCCGGTCAGAAATGAGGCGGATGTGAGAGGAATCATCCCGAAGGTCAGCGGTGAGCCGGACTGGAGTACCGTCAATACGCTTGCGCTCGATCAGATTTTGTGGGAGCCGGACTGCGGCATCCGTGCATTTGCGCAGCTCGCCTATGATGATGAGCGGCTGTATGTGCATCTGCGAGCCGTCGAGAAGGAGATCCGTGCGGAGTATACCGAGCCGCTGTCGCCGGTCTGCCGGGACAGCTGTCTGGAATTTTTCTTCATGCCGGAGCATGAGACACGCTATTTCAATTTTGAGATCAATCCGAACGGCTGTCTGTATTGCGGCTTCGGTCACGGCAGGCAGGATTCGACCGCGCTTGCCCGCGGGGATTTTGCAGAGCTGTTCCGGATCACAACCGACCGGACGGATGATGGCTGGGAGGTCTTTTACAGCATTCCGCTGGAATTCCTGCGGCTGTTCTGTCCGGATTTTGCATTTGAAGGCGGACTGCGTGCGAATTTCTACAAATGCGGCGATCTGACACCGCAGAAGCATTATCTCGCGTGGAACAAAGTCAATTCGGAGAAGCCGGATTATCACCGCCCGGAGGATTTCGGACTGCTGGTATTCGGTTGATGCACATACGGAAAGGAAGAGCTGCGGTGACGGAATGAAATGCACCGCAGCTTTTTTCGCCGGGCAGTGCCCGGTGCCGTTTCCCTTCGGCATGGATTCGCGGAGCACACCAATTTTGTCGCTGTTACGATGCTGTTCGCACCTGTTGTTTGGTCTGGCTTTCATTTCATTGTGCTTGCGTTCGCTGTCGGTCAGCGCGGAGTGCGGACTTCCGTTTTTCTGCAACCGGCTCCGATATGGGATCAGGACACAAAACTGTTGATTTTATTTTACTGAATCCATTGCACTTTTCGTCTGAATATGGTATAATGATTGAAACAAAGCAATCCGGAGGTATGGTATATGGCAATGGGCATACAGCCCGCAGAGCTGATCGCCGGTTACTGCGATCTCGATCTGCTGAAATCATCACTGCATTCACAGAACAGCAGCGCTGTCCGAAAGGAGATCGACAGGGCGATGCGCGGCTTTCTCGCAGAAAAGCCCGATAACGAAACGCTTTCACTGCTTGTGAACTGTCTGTTTGTGGTGCTGCAATATGATGTGTTTTTTGATTTTCTGAACCGCCGCGGCCTGACACTCGGCGAGACGCATTCTGCGCGTACTGCGATGCGGAAGGACTGGTCACTCCGGCAGAACGGCGAAGCGCTGTCGGATGCACAGTGGCTCAGTGAGAATGACGAAGCGAAGAAACAGCAGGTCTTTGAGGCAATCGAGTCGCTGCATCTGACGGCTGACGACTTCGACGAAATCCCCGCGCCGGAGATGAAGGAACCGAAATGGCAGAAGAAGACCTACGGCGATTTTGAGCTGGTGACAATCGCCGATGCGGAGATCACCGATGACGGCGGACTCTCAGCGTCGCCGGATCCCGTCGGGAAGGACTTCGTGCTGCGCGATGCGGACGGCGTGACATATTATCTCTATCATGTCCGGAAATCGGATATTCCGGGGAATATGGACATGGAGGACGGCAGGCTCTATACGGCAGACGGCCGCATTGACGGCTATACCGGTGAGCAGCTGCGCGAGATCGAATTCGAGATCTATGACGGCGGCGTGATCTTCACCTATACGACAGACGGCGTAGACGATTCCGCGGCGGAGCGCGATCCGCGCTGGATGCCCTATGAGATCTGGGTGCAGGGACGCATTGCGAAGCGCCGCGCACAGCAGGCCGCATTTCTTGCGCAGTATCTTTGATTTCCGGTAAGGGGGGATTTGCATGGCATCCTTTTCCAACCAGGTCAAATCGGAGATCTGCGGGAGCATCCGCAAGGCGGCGGACTGCCGGGCGTTTCTGGCCGGCGCACTGCTTGCGGTGCGGCGCTTTTCGGCGGAAGAGATCGTCCTGCAAACGGAATGCGAAGCCTTCGCCGGCCTGCTGCCGCAGCTGATCCGGACTGCCGCGCCGAAGCTGCGGTATGATACGGAATTCCGCCGGCGTGCGGGCAAACAGGCGGTCTGGTGCTTCAGCTTCGGCAAAGCGGAGGCGAATGCGCTGACAGCCGCGCTGCATCTCGATCCGGCAGACCGCGCCGCCGGTCTGAGGGCGTATGAAGGTGCCGCTGCGAAGACGGCCGCGGGGATTTTTGTTATGTGCGGCAGCATAACCGATCCGGAGCGGGCGTATCATCTGGAAATGGTCATGCCGGATGCAGCCTTCGGCAATGCACTGCGGGAGATCTTCGCGGCGCTGCCGGGCATCACATTGAAATCAACAACGCGCAAGAGCGACATGATTCTGTATCTCAAACAAAATATGCAGATCTGCGATGCGCTGACCTTTTTCGGCGCGAAGAATGCGTCGATGTCGCTGGCGGAGCAGCAGGTCTACAAGAGCATCCGCAGTCAGACGAACCGCCGTCTGAACTGTGACCTTGCGAACATTGACAAATCGGTGATCGCGGGGGAGCAGCAGATCGCTGATATCCGGCTGATCCAGCAGACGGTGGGGCTTTCGGCGCTGCCGGAGAATCTGCGGGAGATCGCAGGGCTGCGGCTGGCGGATCCCGAAGCGAGCCTGCGAGAGCTGGGAACGCAGTGTCAGCCGCCGCTTTCGCGGTCGGGCGTCAATCACCGGCTGCAAAAGATCTCGGCGATTGCGGAGCAGCTCAAAAAGCAGCAGTAGGCGGTCATTGCGCTTCCTGCAAGCCGTCCGGACTATTTGTTTTCACCGTGTTTTCCCGGTTAACTAAAAGTTAAATATTCAATAAAACGAAAGGAATGATCCCAATGCAAATTTCAAAGGAACAGCTCACACTCGTCAACGACCGGATTCAGGCACTCCTGAAATCCGGCAGCTTCTACGGCAAAAAGCTCGCAGAAGCCGGTATTTCATCGGTCAGCTCGCCGGAGGAGTTCTGCAAGCTGCCCTTCTCCGAAAAGAACGACCTCCGCGAAGCCTATCCGCTCGGCCTGATGACCGCGCCGGAGGAGGAGATCGTCCGCATCCATTCTTCGTCCGGCACGACCGGTACGCCGGTCATCATCCCCTATACACAGAAGGATGTTGACGACTGGGCGACGATGTTTGCACGCTGCTATGAGGTCGCGGGCATCACGAAGAAGGACCGCATCCACATCACCCCCGGCTACGGTCTCTGGACGGCAGGCATCGGCTTTCAGCTCGGCTGCGAAAAGCTCGGCGCAATGGCGATCCCGATGGGCCCCGGCAACACCGAAAAGCAGCTGGAAATGATGCAGTCGCTCGGCAGCACGGTGCTCTGCTCGACATCCTCCTATGCGCTCCTGCTGACCGAGGAGATCGAGAAGCGCGGCATCCGCGACAAGATCAAGCTGAAGAAGGGCGTCATCGGCTCGGAGCGCTGGAGCGATAAGATGCGTGCGCGGATCCATGACGGCCTCGGCATCGAGCTTTACGATATCTACGGCCTGACCGAGATCTACGGCCCCGGCATCGGCATCAACTGCGAGCATAATACCGGTATGCATATCTGGGATGATTTCATCTATCTGGAGATCATCGACCCGCAGACCGGCGAGCCTGTTCCGGACGGCGACTTCGGCGAAATCGTCATTACGACGCTCGTGAAGGAGGGCGCACCGCTGATCCGCTACCGGACACATGATCTTTCGCGCATCATCCCCGGCGAATGTCCGTGCGGACGGCATTATCCGCGCATTGATGTCATTCAGGGACGCACCGATGATATGATGAAGATTAAGGGCGTCAATGTGTTCCCGAAGCAGATCGAGGAGGTGCTTGCGAACTTCTCGGAGATCTCCAGCGAATATCAGATCCGCATTTCGCATCTCGACGGCAAGGACACCATGCGCATTTATGTCGAGACAAACGGCAGTGTGGATTTCAACGGCCTCAGCAAGCGCATTGCGGAGCAGGTCAAGAGCCGCATCGGCTTCACACCGATCGTCAAGGTCGTGGAGATCGGCGTTCTGCCGCGCAGCATGAAGAAAACGGCGCGTGTCATCGACGAGCGCTACGACTGATTATCAGCATATCACGCACCGCTGCATCCGGAATGCGGCGGTGCGTTTTCGGGCTTTTTCGGGGGAGTGGATGAATCAGGGAGTTAAAGATATGGGTTTGTATTTGTGTTTTTGCATTCAGCG
>CAMOOV010000041.1 GCA_946621745.1 uncultured Ruminococcus sp. | reverse complement strand
GCCGCGGAGCTGATGCAGCTGCGCAAGCCCGAAGCGGTCTGCGTTCTCAATCAGAATGACTGTCGCATTCGGCACATCGACGCCGACCTCCACGACCGTTGTGCAGACGAGCAGGTCAATCTCATGTGCTTTCATCGCGTTCATGACAGCTTCCTTGTCGGCAGGCTTCATTTTGCCGTGCAGCAGTCCGACGCGGTAATCTGCAAACGCACCGTTTTTCACATTCTCTGCATAGGTCTCCGCTGCCTGCACATTTTCCAATGCATCCGAATCCTCAATCATCGCGCAGACCAGATATGCCTGCTCGCCGGCATCCAGACGCTCGCGGATAAATCCGTATGCGCGCTCGCGGTAGCCGCCGGTGACGGCGAATGTCCTGATCGGCAGTCTGCCCTTCGGCATCTCATCCAGAACGGTAATATCCAGATCACCGTAGACGATCAGCGCAAGTGTACGCGGAATCGGTGTCGCGGACATGACCAGCTTATGGGGGAATCCGCCCTTTTCCGCAAGAGCAGCGCGCTGTGCAACGCCGAAGCGGTGCTGTTCATCGGTGATGACCAGTCCGAGAGAGGGGAATTCGATATCCTTCTGAATGACGGCGTGCGTGCCGATGATGACGGGATATTTTCCTTCGGCGATACCCTGCTTGATCTCGCGCTTTTGTTTCGCTTTTGTAGATCCGGTCAGCAGTGCGGTCTCAATGCCGAGCGGCGCGAGAAATTCCGTCATGGTATGCATATGCTGCTGGGCGAGGATCTCGGTCGGTGCCATGAGAACGGTTTGCAGGCCGTTTTTTGCCGTGAATGCCGCCGCCGCCGCCGCAACAGCCGTCTTGCCGCTTCCGACATCGCCCTGTAATAAGCGGTTCATCGGTTTCTCGGCGCAGAGGTCACGGCAGATGACATCAACCGCATGGCGCTGCGCGTTTGTGAGCGAAAAGGGGAGTGCGGCATAGAAATCAGAGATATCGGTCTGCGGAGACATGGAGACCGCAGACGAACCGGCAGCGCGGTGTTTGAGCATCAGTGTGCCAAGCTGGAAAAGCAGCAGCTCCTCGAATGCGAGACGGTAGCGCGCAGATTCAAGCTGCTGCGGCGATTCCGGACGGTGAACGGCATGGAGCGCTTCGGTCAGCCCGCAAAGCTGACAGCGTTCCCGCATAGATTGCGGAAGTGTTTCGATCGGTGCGCTGTCAAGATACTGCAAGGCGCGGAGGATATTCGTTCGCATCATCGCACTGGTCAGACCGACGGTCTGCGGATAGACCGGCTGCAAAAGCAGTGCGCCTTCTGTTTTCTGCACCTGCGGCGCCTGCATTTCACGCCGGAGAAATCCGCCGGTGAGCTTGCCGTATGCGAAATATTCTTCGCCGGGCTTCATGGCCTGATAGGTATACGGAGAATTGTAGAAAACGAGTGTCATCTCGGAGATGCCGTCAGAGACGACAACGCGGAAAAGAGAGAAGCCGCGCCGCACGAATGCCGGTGCGAGCTTCTGCCGGACGGTGCAGCGCACGGCGACTGGCACGCCGTTTTCGGCATCCCCGATCATGACAGGATGCGTATAATCAATATAGGTACGCGGAAAATGAAACAGCAGATCGTATGGTGTAAAGATGCCGAGCTTGTGATATTTTGCGGCGCGCTTCTCGCCGACGCCCGGCATCGTTTCGATCGGACGGTATAGTTCGTTCATAATATGCAGTCCTTCGGTAAAGTGGTTTCTTACTTGCAGTATAACACATATTTTCGGAAATTGCAAGTATGCCGTGCGGTATGCATTCATGAGGATTATGTCTGCCGCTGTCTGAATCTGATGATTCGCAGGACAGATCAATTATGCATAACTGCTTGACATTTTCTGAAAAATATGTTAAACTGTGTTTGATAAGAGGGAGTAGCCGGCAGCATTTCCGGAGCAGATGCTGTCTTTCGCGTCGTCATACCCGGCATCGTTGCGGTGCCCGCACGAAAATCAAACGGCAAGACTTTTATCGCAGTGTGCAATTCGTTCTGCTGCGGTAAAGGTCTTTTTTGCTGTAATACGGTGAAAGGAACGGGAATATGGAAGTTTTATACCAGAATCTCTTGCAGCTTGATTGGAAGATGATCGTCATGTGGGCGATCGGCGGAATCCTGATCTATCTTGCAATCAAAAAGGACATGGAGCCGACACTGCTCCTGCCGATGGGCTTCGGCGCGATCCTAGTCAATCTGCCGCTTTCGGGCGCCGTCACACAGCCGGGAGCAGAGGAGGGACCGCTGAGCATCCTCTACGGCGCCGGCATTGCGAATGAATTGTTCCCGCTGATATTGTTTATCGGCATCGGCGCGATGATCGACTTCGGGCCGCTGCTCTCGAATCCGGTGCTGATGCTATTTGGTGCGGCGGCGCAGTTCGGCATCTTCTTTACGCTCTGTACTGCTTCGATGTTCTTCGATATCAATGACGCAGCGTCGATCGCGATCATCGGCGCGGCAGACGGCCCGACCTCAATCGTCGTCGGGCAGAAGCTCCAGTCGAATTATATCGGTGCGATCATGGTCGCGGCATATTCGTATATGGCGCTCGTGCCGATCATTCAGCCGCCGATCATCAAGCTGCTGACGACGAAAAAAGAGCGCATGATCCGCATGGAGTACACACAGAAGCCTGTCTCCAAGATCACGCGCATCCTGTTCCCGATCTGCATTACGATCATCGCGGGACTGATTGCACCGGCATCTGTCGCGCTGGTAGGCTTCCTGATGTTCGGCAATCTGATCCGAGAATGCGGCGTGCTGGAAAGCCTTTCCGAAACTGCGCAGAAAACACTTGCAAATCTCGTTACGATCTTCCTCGGCATCACGATCGCATCGCAGATGCAGGCTGATAAATTCCTGCGGGTCGATACGCTGCTGATCCTCGGCCTCGGCCTTGTCGCATTCATCTTCGATACGGCGGGCGGCGTTATTTTCGCAAAGATTCTGAATATCTTCCTGAAAAAGAAGATCAATCCGATGATCGGCGCGGCGGGCATTTCGGCATTCCCGATGTCCGGCAGAGTCGTTCATAAACTGGCACTGAAGGAGGATCCGACTAACTTCATTCTGATGCAGGCAACCGGTGTCAATGTTTCCGGACAGATCGCATCCGTCATCGCGGGCGGCCTGATCCTGAATTTCTTCCTGCACTGAGCGGAAAGGGGTATGAATATGTATATGCTGACCGCATCCTTTGAGCCGATGCATTTTGTGGATAATCTGCGTTATATGGGACTTGGTATGCTCGGTATTTTTATTGTAATCGGTGTCATCATGCTGCTGACGATGCTGCTGAACAAGCTGACGGAAGATCGCAGTCATGACGGATCGGATGAACAATGAGGCGGATATGGATCCCGAAAAGAAGAAAACGATCCTGCCGGAGCCACCGAAGTCTGCTGAACCGGAAGAACCGGAGGAGGGCTTTGTGCCCTACTGCGGATCGGATGAACAAAAGGCTGAGCAGAAAGCCTCACGGAAATCGAAAATTAAAATGTGGATCTTTGTGATCTTGCTGATTCTTGTCATTGCTGGATTCATTCTGATCTTCATTGGCAGGCGGTACAATCTCTACAGCGAAACGATCAATTCTTTGAAATTTGATTATCGGACAGGTGAGGCGGATGTTCCGGACGAATCCCTGACAAAAGGGAGTTGTGCCAAGGTGCTCCGTGATCAGATCGGCGATAAATCGGTGTCAGTCGATGCTGCGATGTATCTGTTTGACGACCAGACGCAACTTTCGGATACGGTATCTGTCTACAGCTATGTGCATACAAAAAACTCTAATTCTGCCGTTGTTAAAACCGGATCTTTGAACTGGTTCATGACAAAAAAGCAATCGCTGGAGAGTCCGCTGCTCTTTGAGCTGCTGTTCGATACCGTAAATTATGATATGCTGAAAGCAAGCTGTTATGATACCTACCGCGCCGAGGTCTCCGGCAGGCAGTACATCTGTGAGGTATGGCTGATCTGCGATTTGACCGGTGATGAGCCCGTTTACTACACAGTGTACCGGTATTATGATGAAGGGCGGCTTGCAGGTGTGCGTGTGCTGTCCGATCAGGATGAGATGATGCAGGTATTTGATATCCGCAGTTATACGATTAAATAACAAGATGCCCGAAAGAGAGCGAATCTCCTTCGGGCATCTTTTATGTATCACGCCTGCCTGTCCGTATAAACCGGATCAGTGCTTCGAGATCGTCAAATTCATCATAATCACCGATGATTCCCTCGCGGTGATAGACGATCCCTGCCTGCTCATTGCGTTCGAGACATTCAAGCAGCTCAGGAATACCGTATCTGCGGGCGAATTCGGCAAACGCCCGCGCCTTGATCTTTTCTGCATAAAGCCCCTTGCGGCAATCGGAGGGCGCACATTCATAGCAGCCGCGCAGACCTTTTTCGATGACACATTTGCGGTTTTCGCACCACTCAGCATCCTTGCACCATGACAGCTCCAGAAAGCCGTCGCGCTTGCAGCCCTTGCAGCTGACATTCTCCGAGCAGAGACAGCAGGCGAGGCCGCATCTTGCGATTCCCAGCTCACGCTTCATGTCTGCGTTTCCTCCGTTTTGTATACCGAGAAGAACGGCGCCGTTCCTGCTTCCGAAATGATGCATTCGATCTCCGGTGCGGCATCGTGCAGGATTTTCTTAAAGAGATGTACGACCGGCACCTCTGTCTCGAAATGGCCGCAGTCAAAGAGCGTGAAGCCGCGATTCTGCGCCTCCGCCCATACGCTGTGCTTGCAGTCACCGGTGATGAGCACATCGGCCCCCTTCTCGATCGCCGCAGAGATCAGATCGCCGCCGCTGCCGGTACACCATGCGATCTTCCGGATACAGCCTGCATTCTGTCCCGCATAATAGCGAAGCGCGCCGCAGGAGAATACCGATTGCAGCTTGGCAGCGAGCGATTCCGCATCCAGCGGAGCGGAGAGCAGAGCCGTCCGGCCGAGCGTTCTGCCGCCGGAAAGCTCCTCCAGCGGCCCGCGGTCAGTCAGTGCGATCTCCTGTTCAAGCAGATCACCGGCGAAGTCGTTCAGCCCGCCCTCGGCAATATCCAGACAGGTATGCGAGCAGATCGCACCGATGCCGTGACGGATCAGATGCCAGACCGGATGCGGCGGCATGACAGCCCGCAGCGGATCCCAGATCACGGGATGATGCGAAAGGATCAGGTCAGCGCCCTTTTCAGCAGCTTCTTCAACGACCGGAACCGTGATATCCAGCGACAGCAGAATACGGCTGACGGTCTGCGCCGGATCACCGGCAAGCAAACCGGATTTGTCATAGGATTCCTGCAATGCAAACGGCGCATAGGTATCAAGAATATTGTAAACATCGCGGATTGTCATGCTGTTCCCTCCGAATCCGGCCGCAGCCAGTGATTGATCTCTGCAATGAGCCTGCGGACAGCGGCGCTTTCTTCAGTCTGACCTGCTTCTTCGAGCCCGTGCGCCTTTGTATGGAGCCGCTCCTGAATGAGTGCGATATAGATTTTCGTCAGCGGATCATTCCGGCGGAGCTTCCCGTAATATGTTTCCGCTTCGGTGACCGGCACAGTCTCGCCGGTGTAACAGGCCTGCATGACCGTATAAACAAGGCTGTCCTTGACTGCGGTCTCCTTTGTGACTGCAAAGCCGTTTTCAGCGAGCCATTTCCGCAGAACCTCCGCCTTTGTCATCGGCTGCAACACGAGATTGACGCCCTTTTTTATGAATTCGGCAGACTTTGCCGCGAGAATATCGCGGATCGTTTCGCCGCCCATTCCGGCGATCACGACATCAGTGATGCCTTTCGGATTGACGCGGTCAAAGCCGTCGGAGAGAACGAGCGTCACATCCTCGGAAACTCGGAATCGCTTCAGCGTTCCCTTTGCGCTGTCAAGCGGCCCTTGTCGGATATCCGTTGCAATGACCGCATCTGCTTTGCCGGCTGAGATCAGATATGCCGGAAGATAGGCGTGATCGGTGCCGATGTCGCAGACCCTTCTGCCCTTGAGCATTGAGGCGCAGCACAGCAGCCGCGGAGAAATCGGAATCATGATGAAAGCCTCCTTTTTGTGGACTTTCTATAATTATACCATAAACGGTTGCATTTTGCAACCGATTTTGCTATAATAAATGAAGATAGCCTGTTATCGGAAAGAGGAAAGAAAACGGAGGAAAGAGAAATGAAAAAAAGCTTGCTGATCGGCGGTGTTGCCGCGGCTGCGCTCGTGGCAGCGGCGGGGATCCTTTTCTGGCGCGCCAACAGTACGGAATCCAATTATATCAAAATGCATCTGGACGGAAAACTGACAATCCCGAAATCTGAGATGGAAAAATATGACCTCAACGGGGACGGCGTTATCAGCAAAACGGACTATTACCGTGCGAAGCTGAGCGCGGTCTTTTCCAGTGAGGAAGCGCTCTATCCGGAGATCTTTACGGCATTCGATGCAAAGCAGCTCGGCAGAAGCGCATATCATGAGGATACCGGCACGGCATGGTACAGCCTTTCGGCAAGCGGCATCGCATTCAGCTTCCGCGGAAAGGAATGCCGGATCACACTGACTGCGGATTCCGCATACAGCATGGAGAATGCCGCTGCAAGATATGCCGTCTATCTCAATGAGGAGCTTGTGACCGATGCGCTGCTGAATCAGCCGGAGGACACCGTGACACTGAAAAATACCGGCAGCGAGACTGAGCCCGCAAATGTCCGGCTTGTAAAGCTCTCCGAATCGGCATCCTCGTCGCTCGGCATCTCGTCGATCAGCGTTTATGCCACAAAGGATACGCACGACCAGTATCAGCATGATATTTTGCAGCCGGAGGAAAAGAAGCCGCATCTCATTGAGTTTATCGGTGATTCGATCACCTGCGGCTACGGCGTAGACGGCGAATACGGCAAAGATTCATTCTGCACGGCAAATGAAAACGCGATGAAATCCTATGCATACAAAACGGCTGAAAAGCTCGGCACGGATTACAGCATGGTCAGCTACAGCGGCCACGGCATCATTTCCGGCTATACGAATTCCGATCAGCCCGCAAAGGGACAGCTCGTTCCGAAGTTCTACGGTCAGGTCGGCCACTGCTCCGCTGTCATCGAGGAGCGTCACAAGATCCAGGATGACAAGTGGGATTTCAATCGTCAGCCGGATGTGGTCGTCATCAATCTCGGCACGAACGATGCAAGCTATACAAAGCACGATCCGGCGAAGCAGAAGGAGTTTGCTGCGGCGTATACCGAATTTCTGAAAACGATCCGCGAAAAGAATCCGGATGCGGCGATTGTCTGCACACTCGGCATCATGGGACAGGATCTCTGCGACGCGATTGACCTTGCTGCGAATAATTACAAAAATGAGACCGGCGATCTGGATGTTCGTGTCATGCGGTTCGATGTGCAGTCCGAGGCGGACGGCCTGGCTGTTGACTGGCATCCCTCCGAAAAGACATACGAAAAAGCTGCGGATAAGCTCAGTGCGTTTATCCGCGACTGGATGGGCTGGTAAACGGAGGCGCATATGGAGAAGGAATTTCTGTCAGCGGCGGAGATGAAAACGCGCCTCCTGCGCGGGGATTTTGATGCAAGGCTGATGCAGTTTTATAGTACATCCGGCGACGGTCTGACGCCGTACCGCAGACGCATCGCGGATGCGGCGGACTGCTTCACTGCAAAGTACGGCGATCTGCCGATCCGTGTATTTTCGGTCTCCGGCCGTACGGAGCTGGGCGGCAATCACACCGACCATCAGCACGGGCGCGTGCTGGCGGGCGGTATCAATCTTGATATTCTCGCGATCGCGGCAAAGACAGGCGGGAACGAGATCCGTGTGCAGTCGGCGGGATTTCCGGAGGACTGCATCGCGCTCGGCGATCTCTCGGTGCAGGCCGATGAGAACGGCACATCCGCCGCGCTGATCCGCGGAACGGCCGCAAGGTTCGGACAGCTCGGAAAGGCGGTGCAGGGCTTCTGCGCTTATACTGTTTCCGATGTGATGAAGGGGAGCGGGCTTTCGTCCTCCGCTGCATTTGAGGTCATGATCGGAACAATTTGCAATGATTTCTTCGCTGATTCGTCATTTTCACTCGCAGAGACCGCGATGATCGCGCAGTATGCGGAGAATGTGTATTTCGGCAAGCCCTGCGGCCTGATGGATCAGATGGCCTGCGCGCTCGGAACGGTCGCGGCGATCGACTTTGAGACAGAAGGCAAACCGCAGTGGGAGCAGATCACGCTGAATCTCGCGGAAAAGGGCTATGCGCTCTGCATCGTGGACAGCAGAGCCGATCATGCGGATCTGACCGATGAATATGCGGCGGTGCCTGCGGAAATGCGCAGTGTCGCGGCATATCTCGGAAAGAAAGTGCTGCGGGAAACCGATGAGCAGGCATTCCGGGAGAAACTGCCGGAGCTGCGGCGGGTCTGCGGTGACCGTGCTGTCCTGCGTGCAATTCATTTTTACGGTGACAATGCCCGCGCCAAATCACAGGCGGACGCGCTCCGCAGCGGTGATTTCGATGCGTATTTGCAGCTTGTCCGCGAATCGGGCAGATCGTCCGTATCGTATTTGCAGAATATTGCGCCCAGCGGCAGACCGCAGTCACAGGCCGTTGCGGTCGCGCTGGCTGTCTGTGACAGGCTGCTCGCCGGAAAGGGCGCTTACCGCGTACACGGCGGCGGATTTGCCGGAACGGTGCAGGCCTATGTGCCGCTCGCGGAGGTCGAAGCGTTCCGCAGGGAAACGGAGCGCATCTTCGGCGCGGGCGCGTGTTATGTATTACAGCTCAGGGAATGCGGTGCTGCCGCGCTCTGGGACAACAGGGGAGGAACAGACTGAATGCTGCTGAGAGAACTTGAAAAATGGATTGCCGGAAAGCGTGTCCTGCTGCTCGGCTTCGGCAGAGAGGGCAGAGCGCTTTACCGCAGGATCATACAGACCGGCGGATTCTCCGCGCTCGGCATCGCAGATGCAAAGGAGATCGCGGATGCGCCTTCCGATGTCACACTGCATTTCGGTTCGGATTATCAGAAAGCCTTGCCGGAGTACGATATCGTATTCAAAAGCCCCGGTATCGTGCTGGAGCCGGACTTGCAGCCGGAAAATCTGCCTTGCCGCGTCACATCGCTGACCGAGCTGTTTCTGACGGCGTACCGCAGTCAGTGCATCGGCATCACAGGTACAAAGGGCAAATCGACCACATCCTCGCTGCTGTATCATGTGCTGCATGAAGCAGGTGTCCCGTCCGTACTGGGCGGCAATATCGGCATCCCGACGGCGGAGCTTTACGAGCAGATCACGCCGGAGACTGTCATCGTCATGGAGATCGGCGTACACCAGCTCGAATATAACCATGTCTCACCGAAAACGGCTGTATTCCTCAATCTCTACGAGGAGCATCTCGACCACTACGGCACATTTGAGTATTACGCATTCTGCAAGGAAAATATCTACCGGAACCAGCAGCCGGGCGACCTGCTGATCTGCGGGGAACCGTCGCTGCCTGCTGACGGAGACTGCGCGGCGGAGGTCTGGCGGCTCGCGAAGGATGACCGCAGTGCGGATGTTTCGCTGCTCGGCGGCAATACAATGTATTTCCGCGGCGAGACCTGTGAGATACCGACGGATATCCAGCTGACCGGCGAGCATAACCGCTATAACTGCGCAGTCGTTTATGCACTGGCAAAGCGGCTCGGTCTGACCGATGCACAGATCGTCAGGGGCATCCGGAGCTTTTCGCCGCTTCCGCACCGGCTCTCGCTGATCGGCACATACCACGGTATTCGCTGGTATGACGATTCGATCTCGACAGCCTGCGAGACCTGCATTCAGGCGCTCAACAGTCTGCCGGATACCGATACGGTGCTGATCGGCGGCATGGACCGCGGCATCAGCTATCAGCCGCTGCTCGAATACCTCGAACATTCGCCGGTGCCGCATATCGTGCTGATGTCAGACTCCGGAAAGCGCATTGCAGAGGAAGCGGAGGCTTATCCGGATTCGCTCCGAAGCCGCATCATTCAGGCTGCGGATCTGCCGGAGGCGGTCGCGATCGCGAAGAATGTCACGCAGAAGGGAAAGATCTGTGTCATGTCGCCCGCAGCCGCGAGCTATAATGTCTATCAGAACTTTGAGAAGCGCGGCGAGCATTTCAAGCAGCTCGTCACTGCGGAAAACAATGACTGAAATGTGAAAATTTACGTTTACCTATTGACAAAATGCGGAATATATAGTAAACTAAATGTGTATGGGGTGAAGGCAGCGGGATAGCTGTATCCTGCTGCCGGACTCCGGATTCTTAAATAAAGGCGGTTATCCAATGAATCTGATTGACAGGATTTTCGGTTCCTACAGCGAGAAAGAGCTTGCAAAAATCGAGCCGATCAAGAAGAAGGTGCTTGAACTGGACGAGGAGTATCAGGGGCTCTCTGATGCTGCGCTGAAGGCCAAGACCACTGAATTCCGTGAGCGGCTCGCAAACGGCGAGACACTTGATGATATTATGGTAGAAGCACTGGCGACTGTGCGTGAGGCGGCAGACCGTATTCTCGGTAAGAAGCCGTTCCCCGTGCAGATCATCGGTGCGATCGTACTGCATCAGGGCAGAATCGCAGAAATGCGCACCGGTGAAGGTAAAACGCTGGTTGCCTGCGTTGCATCCTACCTGAACGGTCTGTCCGGAAACGGCGTTCATGTCGTTACGGTCAACGACTACCTCGCAAAGACGCAGTCAGACGAAATGGGCAAGGTGCTGCGGTTCCTCGGCCTGACAGTCGGCTGCATCATTCACGACCTCAACAATGACGAGCGCCGTGCGGCCTATGCCTGCGATGTCACCTACGGCACAAACAATGAAATGGGCTTCGACTATCTCCGTGACAACATGGTCATTTATAAGAAGGATCGCGTGCAGCGCGCTCCGAACTTCGCAATCGTGGACGAGGTGGACTCCATTCTCATCGACGAAGCGAGAACCCCGCTTATCATTTCCGGACGCGGCGACAAATCGACCGAGCTTTACGAGAAAGCTGATAAGTTTGCCCGCACGCTGACCTCCGTCACCGTTGTCGAGACGGACGACAAGGAGGATCAGGATGAAGCCTATGAGGATGCCGATTACATCATCGACGAGAAGGCAAAGACAGCGACCATCACACGCCGCGGCGTGAAGAAAGCCGAGAGCTACTTCAATGTCGAAAACCTCATGGATATGGAGAATATGACACTTCTGCACCACATCAATCAGGCGATCAAGGCACACGGAATCATGCATCTTGACACCGATTATGTCGTCAAGGACGATGAGATCATCATTGTTGACGAGAACACCGGCCGTTTGATGATGGGCAGACGCTACAATGACGGTCTGCATCAGGCGATCGAAGCAAAGGAAGGCGTCAAGGTCAAGCACGAATCCAAGACGCTCGCAACTGTCACCTTCCAGAATTATTTCCGTCTCTACAAGAAGCTCTCCGGCATGACCGGTACGGCTATGACCGAGGAAGACGAATTCCGTGAGATCTACAAGCTCGACGTTATCTCGATCCCGACGAACAAGCCGGTCATCCGCATCGACCATCCGGATCTCATCTACCGCACAGAGAAAGCAAAATATGCCGCTATTATCGAGCAGATCATCAAGTGCCACGAGAAAGGCCAGCCTGTTCTGGTCGGTACTGTCTCGATCGACAAGTCCGAGCGGCTTTCCGAGATGCTCAAGCGCCGCGGCATCAAGCATGAGGTGCTGAACGCGAAGTATCACGCAAAGGAAGCGGAGATCGTTGCACAGGCCGGCAAGCTCGGCGCCGTGACGATCGCAACGAACATGGCCGGCCGTGGTACGGATATCATGCTCGGCGGTAACGCCGAATTCCTTGCGAAAGCCGAAATGCGCAAGCGCGAGATCCCGGAGGATATCATCACCGAGGCGGTCGGCTATGCCGATACCGATGACGAGGAGATCCTTGCAGCGCGTGAGGTCTACCGTTCGCTCTATGACAAGTTCAATGCCGAGGTCAAGGAAAAGGCTATAGATGTCAAGAAGGCCGGCGGTCTTTATATTCTCGGTACGGAGCGCCATGAATCCCGCCGTATCGACAACCAGCTCCGCGGTCGTTCCGGCCGTCAGGGTGACGAGGGCGAGAGCCGCTTCTTCCTCTCTGTTGAGGACGATCTGATGCGTATTTTCGCGGGCGACCGTCTCGAAAACATGATGGCGAGACTCAATGTCGAGGAAGATATGCCGATCGAGAGCAAGATGATGTCCAAGGTCATCGAGTCCTGCCAGAAGAAGGTCGAGGGTATGCACTTCGCGACCCGTAAAAACGTCCTCAATTACGACGATGTCATGAACACGCAGAGAGAGATCATCTACGGTCAGCGCAGTCAGGTGCTGGACGGCCAGGATCTTCATGCGTACATCGTTGACATGATCAAGGAGCTGATCCGCACGACGGTCATGACCTATCTTGCGGACGAGGGCGACAAGTCGAACTGGAATCTCGTCGGTCTGCGCGAATACTTCATGGACTGGATCACCGTTCCGGAGGACTTCGAGTGGGACGATGAAAAGATCAATGCAACCGAGCGGGAAGATATCATCAAGATGCTCACTGACCGCACGCTCGCAGTTTATCAAATGCGCGAGAATTCGATCGGTCACGACGAGCTGCGCGAGCTGGAGCGCGTCGTTCTGCTGAAGGTCGTCGATACCAAGTGGATGGCTCATATCGACGATATGGACGAGCTGAAGCGCGGTATGGGTCTGCGCGGCTACGCACAGAAGAATCCGGTCGTTGAGTACCGCTATGAGGGCTTTGAGATGTTCGATGCAATGGTCGAAGCGATCCGTGAGGACACCGTCCGGCTTCTGCTGACGATCAAGCTGGCTGAGAACAGAGCGCCGCAGCGTGAGCAGGTTGCAAAGCCGGATGCACCGAATGCAGGAGCTGGCGACGGCAGCTTTACGCGTCAGGCGGCATCGAAGAAGAAGGTCGGCCCGAATGAGCCGTGTCCGTGCGGCAGCGGCAAGAAGTACAAATTCTGCTGCGGGATGAAGAACAATGGATAAACTTGAAATGATGCGGATTGCCGGAGAGATCGAGCAGGAGCTGCGGGGGCATATTCTCCCGTTCTGGCTCGGCCTCCGCGATGACCGCGGCGGATTCATGGGACGCATCACGCCTGATTTGCAGGCGGATCCGGCTGCTGACAAAGGCATGATCTATCATGCGCGGATCCTCTGGGCATTTTCCTCCGCGTATCTGAAATATCAGGATCCTGCATATCTCAGTGCTGCGGCACACGCCTATACATTTCTGCACAAGGGCTGGGATATCGAAAACGGCGGCTTTTACTGGACGCTGACAGCGGACGGTGCGCCTGCTGAAACTGCCAAATACTGCTACTGCAATGCATTCTGCATCTACGGCCTGACGCTCTATGCAGAGGCAAGCGGCGACATGGATGCAATGCAGCTTGCAGAAGAGGCGTTCGACTGTATTGAGTCGCACTTTGCTGAGCCGAACGGCTATATCGAAGCCTGCACGGCTGACTGGCAGCCGCTCGAAAACGATCATCTTTCCGAGCATGATCTCCATGCGGCAAAGACCATGAATACCACGCTGCACCTGATCGAAGCCTATGCAGAGCTTTACCGTGTCGGCGGCAAAAAGAATGTCGCTGCGGCACTGCGGAAGCTCATTGAGCTTTATGCCGACAGAATTTATCTGCCGGAGAAGCAGCAGCTCGGCGTATTCTATGACAGCAAGCTGAATCTGATCGGGGATCTCTATTCCTACGGTCACGATATCGAAGCAAGCTGGCTCGTCGATCATGCCTGCGACTGCCTCGGCAGCAGCAAGCTCACCGGAAAGCTCCGGAAGATCGACTTTACCCTTGCAGAGCGTGTCAGCCGTGAGGCTTTCTATGACGGCGCATTTCACAACGAATGCTTTTCGGGCGAGATCGACCGCACCCGCGTCTGGTGGGTACAGGCGGAGGGCGTGATCGGCTGCCTGAATGCAGCACAGTCTGCGATGAACTTCGGTGACAGCGGCAATGCCGACCGTTACCTGAATCTCGCCGCAGCACTGTGGAACTATATACAAAGCTACCAGATCGACAGACGTCCCGGCGGAGAGTGGTATGCCGAAACAGATAAAACCGGTCAGCCGCTTTTCAATACTGATACGGCAGGCATCTGGAAATGCCCGTATCACAACACCCGGATGTGTCTCGAAGCGATCCGGCGCATTCATTTGATTTTTGGGGAAAAATAAGGCAATGCCGACATTTTGAAGGAGGATTTTTATGAAACAGAAAGGGCGTTTCCTGAAAGCTGCACTCTGTGTCTGCCTCTGTGCGGTCATGGCCGGTACCGGCGTGATCCAGGCAGGCGCGACCGCGGGCGAGGATCCGGGAACAGTTGACGATTCGGAAAAGACATTTCCGGATCCTGACAGCTTTTCCTACGACAATGTGGATGTAGACTTTGCAAGAGGTCTGCAATACACGATGACATTCTATGATGCCAACAAGTGCGGCAAGCGCACCGGCGTTCTGGAATGGCGCGGCGACTGCCACATGGAGGATCAGCACATTCCGCTGAAGCAGTACGGTGAAGACTTCAAGGGCATCAATCTCCCGAATGCATGGATCGAGGAGCACAGAGCAGAGCTTGATCCGGACGGCGACGGCTGTCTCGACTGCGAGGGCGGTATGCATGACGCCGGCGACCATGTCAAATTCGGTCTGCCGGGATCCTATGCAGCTTCTACGCTCGGCTGGGGCTATTACGAATTCCGTGAGGCATACGAAAAAACAGGCAACAAGGAACATATCGAAAATATTCTCCATGCTTTCTGTGACTTTTACTTAAAATCGCTCTACTACGACAAGGACGGCAAGCTGCTTGCTTATGTCTATCAGGTCGGCGAGGGCAATATCGACCATAACTACTGGATCTGCCCGGATCTTCAGGGCGAGCATATGCTTGATTTTGCAAGACCGGCTTACCTCTGCACCGAGGAGAATGTCTTTACGGATGCGACAGCAGTCGGTGCCGCTCCATCCAAGACAGATGATCCCGAATCCAATGCTGCAAAGGCAAAGGCCAAGCAGACCGATTCCCGTGCATCGGATATGTGCGCAGGCGCGGCCGCTGCACTGGCTGTCAACTATCTGAATTTCAAGGATACCGAGCCGGAATACGCAAAGCAGTGCCTCAAGGGTGCAAAGGATCTCTATGAGATGGCGGTTGCTTCCCACGAGGAGGGCGAGGACAACAAGGTTCTGACGCTGGGCTATGACGGCGGCTTCTACACCTCCAGCTATGACTTCGACGAGCTCGCTTGGGCTGCTGTCTGGCTGTATTACTGTGACTGCGACGGCGATATTTCCGTTCGCAATCAGAAATCCTATGACAAGTATATCGTTCCGATCATCGCGGTCGATGAGTCTGTGTCCAACGACAACGACGGTCACCCCTACACAGGCTACATCAAGCGCATCATCAAGGATACCAACAACTGCTGGAACAACATCTGGGTTCACTGCTGGGATACAGTTTGGGGCGGCGTTTTCGCAAAACTCGCGCCTGTCACCAACATTGAGCGTGACTGGTACATCTTCCGCTGGAACTGCGAATTCTGGTCGGGTATCACGCATCTGGATCCGGGTCTTGTTGATACGATCTGGAACAAGGAATTCAAGTGGGATACTCAGCCGCAGAAGCCGGAATCGACCGACTTTCTGAAAAAGACACCGGCAGGCTTCTCCATGCTGAATGAATACGGC
>CAMOOV010000040.1 GCA_946621745.1 uncultured Ruminococcus sp. | reverse complement strand
CATCTCCGGCGGTGTCACGACCGGAGAACCGTCCGGATTCAGCAGCGGTGTGAGACCTGCTGCCCCGCCGTAGCCGTCCGCCTCGGAGTGCCAGAAATAATTCACGCCCGTGACCATATCCACGAGAATCTTGTTGATGCCCGGTGCCTTCTGCGTATAGACCTCCACAAAGCGGGAGGTTGCCTGATTTCTTGCCATATCCATTCTCCTTTCAGTATATGTGCCTTTCATTTATTATAACAGATTTTGCATATGAATAGATGCATTTTCACAAATATTTCAGGATTTCTTAATCTGTCGGTCAAACGCCGCAGTCGCCGTTCATATCGGCATAAACCGAAACCTCGCTGAACGCCTTATCCGCATAGGCCTGCTCCAGCAGATGCCGGATCAGCCGGCGCATTTCAGCGGTGTTTTTGCATTTGAGCAGCAGCCGCCGGCGATACTTTCCGCCGAGCTTGCCGTAGCTCGCCTCGACCGGCCCCAGAACGCGCAGCGGCAGTCTGCACTGCTCCCGCTTCAGCGTCTCCGCAAGGATCTCGACGAAGCGGTTTGCCGCGATGCAGACGCGGTTCTCCCAGATGCCCGAAAAACCGATCACGCAGAGATCGCAGACCGGCGGGAACATCAGTGCGCGCCGCATGGCAATCTCCTCCGCATAGAAGCGGTCGTAGTCCTGCTGTGCGGCGAGATTCAGCACATAGTGGTCGGGCATAAAGGTTTGCAGGATCGCCCTGCCCGCAGATTTGCCCCGTCCGCCGCGCCCGACAACCTGCGTCACGAGCGAGAATGTCCGCTCATAGCTGCGGAAGTCGCCGGAGAACAGCGCCTTGTCCACGGACACAACGCCGACCAGCGTGACATTCGGAAAATCCAGTCCCTTGCCGATCATCTGTGTGCCGCAGAGAATATCGTACTCATGCTTTGCGAATGCGCGGAAGCCGGTCTCATAGGCCGAGCGCGACATCGTAGTATCCGCATCCATGCGCAGAATCCGCGCATCGGGCAGAAGCACCTGAAGCTCCTCCTCCAGCCGCTGCGTCCCGAAGCCGAGCTGCCGGAAGCGGTCATTGCCGCATTTTTCACATTTCGTGACCGGCGGCTGCACATGGCCGCAGTAATGGCAGAGCAGAGAGCCGTTGGTTTTATGATAGGTCATCGGCACCGAGCAGTTCGGGCAGTAGACCGGTTCATAGCATTTGGTGCATTGCAGCAGCGTGTGATAGCCGCGGCGGTTGAGCAGCAGAATGCTCTGCTCCCCGCGCTGCAAATTTTCATTGAGCGCGTCCGCCAGTGCAACAGAAAACGGGCTGCCGTTGCCGTTGATGCGTTCCTCGTTCATATCGACGATTGAGACCGCAGGCAGCGGCGCCTGATTGTATCGTTTTGTCATGCGCAGCAGCCGGTAGACACCGCGCTCCGCGAGATAACGGCTTTCGAGCGACGGCGTTGCAGAGGCCAGCACGAGCGCGGCATTGTGATACTTTGCGCGCGCTTTGGCCACCTCCGCCGCATGATAGCGCGGCGACTGCTCCGATTTATAGGAATGCTCCCCCTCCTCATCGAGGATGATGAGGCCGAGGTTTTCGAGCGGTGCGAATACGGCGCTCCGCGTACCGATGACAATGGAGATCTCGCCGCGGCGGATCAGCTTGTCAGTATCAAAGCGCTGTGCGAGCGACAGTCCGCTGTGGATCAGCGCAACCTGATTGCCGAACCGCGACTGAAAATACTGCACGATCTGCGGTGTCAGCGCAATCTCCGGCAGCAGCAGCAGAGCGCGTTTGCCCTGCCGCAGCGTCAGCGCGATCAGCTGCTCAAAGACGGCGGTCTTGCCGCTTCCGGTCACGCCGTAGAGCAGAAAGGCTGCCGCCTTCTGCGCGGTGATCTGCTCCGCGACGGCGTCAAATGCCGCCTGCTGCTCCGCAGACAGCACGGTGTCATCCGGCGAAACGGTCGCGGCGGCATCCCGCGGCACGCGCAGTATTTCCGCTTCGTGCTGCTCGGCAATGCCCGCCTTGACCAGATTGTTGACGACGGTTTCCGTCACGCCGGAAAGATAGGCGCATTCCTTGACGGAGAGCGCCTCATGCTGCTCCAGAACGCGGACGGCTAGCTGCTGCTTGGGTGTCGGGCGGAAATCCGTCGGATTTGCGCTGTATGCCGCAGAGAGCCGCACCATACGGCGCGTGCTGTCCGCGACGAGCTTTTTGCCCTCCGTGACGGCCAGCAGACAGCCCTTTGCGATCAGCGAATCCATGATCTTCTTTTTTTCCGCGTCGCCGTCCTGCCGCAGCAGAAGGTCGCGTTCCCGTGCACCCGCCGCGCTGAGCATCTGCATGAAGTTCTGCTCCTTCGCTGTCAGCCTGACGCCGACAGGCGGCTCCAGCGGCAGACAGCGTTCCTCCAGCCGCATTTGCAGGCCGCCGGGCAGAACGGCGCGCACGGCATCGTACCATGTGCAGAAGGTATGCTCATGCAGCCAGTTTACGAGCATCACAAGCTCATCGGTCAGAACCGGCTCCGGATCGAGCAGCGCGGCGATCGGCTTCAGCTCGACATTTTCCGGCATTTCATGCGAGATGCCGAGGATCATGGCAAGCCGTCTGCGGTTGCCCCTGCCGAACGGCACCGCTGCCCGCATCCCGATGCGAACCGCATCTGCATCGGCGCCGCCGACCGTATAGCTATAAAGCCGGTCATAGCCAAACGCCGCTGCATCCAGTGCGACCTGAATAATCAGCGGCATTCCTTGACCGTTCAAATTACTGTCCGGCTGAATCGACATCAGCGGGCTGAATCCTCGTCGGGTTCGATGATCTTATATTTGCCTGCGGCGAATTCGTCCACGGCCGTCTTGACCGGATTCTCCTCCAGCACGACCATGCGCATGGTCTTGTCATCGAGCCGGATCTTCTGATCGCCGCTCAGCTTGGCACGCTTTTCAGCTGCTTCCTTCGCCGCCTCTTTCTCTTTGACGTGCTGCTCTGCGATCTCTCTGGCGCGCTTCGCAACGCCGATCACCAGCGAGTAATAGCTTTCATTCTTGGAAATGATCTGATACATGGAAGGTCTCAGCATCATAACAGGTCTCCGTCCTTTCTATATCTCAAAAATTCAGGTTGACTTTATCTGCACGCAGGGATTCCGCACGCATCACCGTAAAGAAATCGTGTACGGCATCCTCCAGCGCATCATTCAGAATAATATAATCATATTGCTTTGCGATGGGCAGCTCATCGAGTGCCCGTGCAACGCGTTTTTCAATGACATCCTCAGTTTCTGTGCCGCGCTTATGCAGTCTCCGCCGCAGTTCGTCGATCGAGGGCGGAATCGTAAAGATCAGCACAGCCGCGGGGAATCGCTCCTTGACCTGCAATGCGCCCTGCACCTCAATTTCGAGAATCACATTCTTGCCCCCGGCGAGTGCAGCCTCGACCTCCCTGCGCGGGGTACCGTAAAAGTTACCGCAATATTCTGCATATTCGAGCAGGCCGTTTTCGGCGATCCGCTGCTCAAAATCCTCCCGCGAGAGAAAATGATAATTCACGCCGTCTGTCTCTCCGGAGCGCGGCGCACGGGTTGTCGCCGAGACCGAAACCATATAGCCGCCGTCCTTCAGGATCTGTTCGATCATCGTGCCTTTTCCGCAGCCGGACGGCCCGGACAGCACGATCAGTCTGCCCTCAGACATCTTCTGTCTCCTCCTCCGCCGGCGCATTGCTGCCGGCCAGTCTTGCCGCGATCGTTTCCGGCTGGATTGCCGAAAGGATCACATGGTCGCTGTCCATGACGATGACAGCGCGGGTGCGTCTGCCGTATGTCGCGTCGATCAGTCTGCCGCGGTCGCGGGCATCCTGCACAATGCGCTTGATCGGCGCGGAGTCCGGACTGACGATTGTCACAAGCCGCGCCGATGAGATCATATTGCCAAAGCCAATGTTGATCAGCCGCATAGCTGCTCCTTTCGTTCACTCAATATTCTGGATCTGCTCGCGGATCTTTTCGATCTCGGATTTCATGTCCACGACAAGGCGCGTAATGCCGAGATCCTGCGCCTTCGAGCCGATGGTATTGACCTCACGGTTCATCTCCTGCACCAGGAAATCGAGCTTTCTGCCGATCGGCTCCTCCGCCTGAAGCAGCGTCCGGAACTGCGCAATATGGCTGTGCAGACGGACAGTTTCCTCGTCGATCGCGGTTTTCTCCGCAAAGATCGCCGTTTCGGTGAGGATGCGCTGCTCGTCGATATTGGTATCCGCAAGCAGCTCCGTCAGCTTGGCATAAAGGCGCTGCCGGTAGCTCTCCGCAACGCCGGGTTCGATGGATTCCACCTGTCGGAGCATCGCCTCCAGACCGTCGAGCTTCACGCTGAGATCTGCCGCAAGGCGCTCGCCCTCGGCCTGCCGCATATTGACAAACGAATCCAGCGCCTGCGCAGCGGCCGCCGAAACCACCGACCAGACCGCGTTTTCGTCCTCCTGCTCCTTAGTCACCGTGAACACATCCGGCAGACGGAGCAGCGAATTCAGCGTCAGGTCATCGTTCAGCCAAAGCCCGCCGTTCTCGCCGAGCTCCTCATTCAGCATCCGCAGCGCATTGACATAGCCCTCCGCAACGGAGCGGTTAACAGCGATCTGCGCGTCTTTCCCGTCCGGTCTGGTAATCGTCACCGAGACCTCGACCTTTCCGCGTCCGATCCGGCCGTTGAGGAAGCCCTTGAGCTTTTCTTCCAGATAAAGGCAGGTGCGCGGCAGACGCGCCGAAAATTCATAGTAGCGGTGATTGACAGCGCGGATCTCGACAAGGACATCGCGTCCGTCCTCGAGCCGCTGCGCACGGCCATAGCCGGTCATACTTCTGGGCATTTCGCTGGCGCCTCTTTTCTCAATTTATTTCAGCACAAAATATGCCATCATATTTTCATTATTATATTATACCATGATTCCGCGGGAAAATCAAGGGCGCAAATGCTACAATTTGGCAACAAAAGGGGCGCACCGTTCAGAGGTGCGCCCCATTGCAATTAGGCTATTGTATCAGCTCGCGCCGAAATCTGCCGATCAGTTGTCCTTGGTAGTACCGAGAGACTCATACGGGATCAGCTTTGCGACGAACTTCAGGATCTTGCCCATGTCAGGCATATCCGGCGAACCGGAAGCGTTAACATCGGCATTCTTCTTGCCCTGGGTGCTTATTTCCGCGCCTGTATCCTCATTGAGATACCGAGCAAGAAGAACAACATCGGAAACATCCACGCGCTCGTTAGGCGTGGCACCTTTGGAGCAGTCGACATTGCCCCAGTCTGTTTCGCCGTCGTCAGGCCCGGGACCGGGATCGACTTTGCCATCCGGAACAAGATCCGGATACAACTCTGTCATGGTGCCGAGAGCCCACATGATATCACCTGCGTGCCAGAATCTGTGATAGTGCAGATCGACATCAGCAACATTCGTGAATGCAGAGGAATCGGTTGCGCAGTCCATACCGTAGTTGTAATCCTGCGTCTTGGAATCGAACTCCTTGATCTTAGCGCCGGCTTCCTTATCCTTCTTGTATGCAGCCTCAAGCTCAGCATACAGCTTGGAGTAGGACTGTCCCTCATCCTTGTACATCGGACGGAGGTCGATGAACTTCGCGCCGTTCTTGACTTCGTAGCCGTAAGGATATGTACCGGAAGTGCCTGCCGGGATGTAAACCTCCTGCTCCCAGAAGCGAGCGAGAGAACCGTTGTGCTCGGTCATGCTCAGGCCGATGTTGTCACGGCCGGCCTTCCACTCACGGTCGAGGAGCTGCTGTGCGATGTAGAGGCCGTGCTGTGCGAGGTTGGAAGGATCATCCTCAACAGTACCGGAAGCCTTCACGCCGTTTGCAGCTGCATAGTACATCAGCGTATTTGCATAGGAGGACAGGCAGCCGAGGTCGCTCGTGTTCATGCCGTTCACCTTTGCATGGAGGTTGGTGTTCTCAACATACTTGTTGTTCCAGGACTCCGGTGCGCCTTCCCACTTGATGCTGGACGGAGCTGCGAACAGGCCGTCATCGGTCAGCTCGGTGTTATCGGTGAACCACTTCACCCACTTGTCCAGAACGGTCTTCAGAGCTTCCTTGATGCTCATGCCGCCCGGCTTGATGTTTGCAGATGCCTTCGCAGCATTTTCGTCGGTGCAGACGATGTAGTACAGCTCAGCGAGACGCTGGGTTGCCCAGAACTGGTTACCTGTCCAGTTGTTGGAACCCGGGTCAGCGTAAACCGGCTGCTCGATGTAAGCCATCTTATAGAAGGTCGGAACGCCGGACGGATATGTCTCATAGTCGCCCATCCAGCAGTTGGTGACACCGCCTGCGAACGGACCCTCGGCAGAGGACAGCCACAGGTAGAGCTCGAGCTGACGGGTAAGGGACATTTCGTAGTCCTGAACAGCGCCGTTTGCCTGCATCTTGCCGGCAAGACCTGTTGCGCTGTCATCATACAGCAGGCCGAATGCTGCGAGCGGGTTCTGATAGAACTGATGCGCGTGCGAGCAGCCGATCTGCCATGCCCAGGAGTGCTGGGAGCTTCCGTCGCCGCCCCATGCGGTGTACCAAGCCATCAGATAGTGCTTGCCGTTGTCGCCTGCGCTCGGAGACTGCATACTCTGGCAGCCGATTTCCTTATAGTACTTGTCGTACATATCGTTACGGCACATATCACCCATCATTGCAGCCTTGGTGGAGACGGAGCTGTCGCCGACGCCCCAGCGGTTTGCTGCATAGACGCCCTGGATTGCACGGTCTTCCGCGTCAGGTGCGTTGGTGTAGGACCAGGACTCAGCAGTGGACTGCTGGAATGCGAACTTCATGCCCTGCTGCTTGTTGCCGTATTCCAGTGTCTCGATGGACGGATGCGGAACGGTCTCGAAGCAGGACTCCTGGTCGCCGCGCTGGAAGGTGTTGATGAAGGTCAGGTTGCCCTTGGTGCCCTGTGCAGAACCGCCGAAGCCATACCAGTCATCAACGTCAGCCAGCCAGTGCAGCAGATACTCTCTGCCCTCGCTCTTGTAAGCGGAGACGAGCTTGCTGTGCAGCGGGTTGGCACCGGTGTTGGAGGAGTTGCCCTCAGACGGATACTTCGTGACATCATACGGATACTCGGCAGCGACCTGTGCGCTCAGGGAATCCTTTGCCCAGAAGCCGCCCTGCTGATCAGCAGACGGGATCAGTGCCTCGAGGATCTTCCATGCCTTTGCGAGCTCACCCTTGGACATACCGTCAACGATGCCCTTGTTTGCGATGTTATCGTACATTGCACCGACGGTGACGATGTAGGACATAGCCTCGGAAGTGGTCTCGTGACCGTAGTCCGGAGCCTCGCAGATCAGCTCTTCAACAGAGTGATACGGCACACCGTCCTTGCTGAGGTAGCCGTTGTCGGTACCCTTGGTCACGACATCGTAGTACAGAGACGCGAAGCGCTGTGCATAGGTCTCGTCGCCGAAGTGCTCCTCAGCCGTACGCTCTGCGGATGCAGCGACGGTCAGAAGCGCGCTGGATGCCATTGCAGTTGCGAGAACTGCGGAGAGAATCGCTCTTGACTTCTTGAATTGCATTCTTTTTTCCCCTCTCGTTAATATTGGTAGGATTGTTTCTGCCTCTTGATTGAAAGCACGGTCAGCCTGAGAAGCAGGTGCAGGCTGTGCATGGTACGGTTTCAGTACGGCAGACTTCCCGTGCTGTCCGCCGCCGACTGCTCTGTATTCCGTGCTCTGCCGCATACTCATCTGCCGCGCGGCATCCGTCCGCAGGCAAACAGGCGCAAATTGAGACAGAGACACTTATACAGTACCTGAATTCATTATAATTATTTTCAGGAGCTTTGTCAAGGCTTTCCGTTAAAACTCCACTGTCCGCGTTTGTTTTTCGGATACATCACCAAATCGGCGATTCCTTTTTTGTGCAATTTGACTCTGTGCATATTTAGAGCTGCGCAGTCTGCGCCGTACATTTTCAATACGCTGACACCTGTTCCACACAGAGAGCTGCTATAATGACTGACAGAATGGATATTTGTGTATTCTGATGCTTTCTGAGAATTCTACAGATTCATATTTATGTCATGTTTTGTTCACGGTTTATTCATCTTAATTTGAGATAATAAAACGAATACTGTCCTGCGGAATCAGCCGGTACGGGTAAGCCGGCTGACGGTGCTGAGGGTCACCGGCGGACAGGAAACGAAAGGGGCTTACATTTATATGGTTGAAATCCAGAATCTGACCAAATACTACGGTCTGCATCCCGCCGTGCAGGATATCTCCTTCACGGTCGGCGATCATGAGGTCCTCGGATTTCTCGGGCCGAACGGCGCGGGCAAATCCACGACGATGAACATGATCACGGGATGCCTCCCCTCCAACTCCGGAACGGTGCTCGTGGACGGCTACGACATCGCGAAGGATCCGATGGAGGTCAAGAAGCGGATCGGCTATCTGCCGGAGATCCCGCCGGTCTATCCGGAAATGCGCGTGCGCGATTACCTGACCTTTGCCGCCGGACTGAAAAAGGTACCGTCGTCCGAGCGGAAAAAGCAGGTCGAGAACGCAATGGAGCGTCTGCGCATCACCGATGTGCAGCGCCGCATCATCGGCAATCTTTCCAAGGGCTACCGGCAGCGTGTCGGCTTTGCGCAGGCGCTGCTCGGCAATCCGAAATTTCTCATTCTCGATGAGCCGACGGTCGGCCTTGATCCGACGCAGGTCATGGAGGTCCGCAATCTGATCCAGGACCTCGCCCGCGAGCATACGATCATCTTCTCGACGCATATTCTCGCAGAGGTGACTGCGGTCTGTCAGCGCGTCGTCATCATCAACAAAGGCAAGATCCGCGCCGTCGATACGATTGAAAATCTCGAACGCAGCACCGGCGGCGATCTGCGGCTGAAGCTGAAGGTCGAGGGCGATATGACAAAGGTCTCCGCGATCATCGGAGATGTGCCGGGCGTCAAGGCGATCGAGGAGGTCTCGGTCGAATCGGCCGGCGTGAATGCGTTCACGGTCGCGGTCGAATCCGAGGATGTCCGCAAGCCGCTGATGACTGCACTGATCTCCGCAGACTGCATGGTGCTGGAGATCACCGCCGTACATTCCAGCCTCGAGGACGCATTCATCAAGATCACCGGAACGGGCAAGCAGTCCCGCGAGGCGGCTTTTGAGGAGCTGGGCAGGGAAATGGATGCACAGCGCGAGGCAGAGGAAGCGGCAAAGGCCGCGGATGCCGGTGACGGAAAGGAGGACGAAAACTGATGTTTGCACTATATAAAAAGGAAGTGCAGTCCTATTTCTGCTCGCCGTTTGCCTATGTCATCAGCGCACTGTTCCTGCTGGTGTTCTCGCTGAGCTTCATCAGCGGCATCTCCAATATGGATTCCAATGTGCTGAAATTCTCGTTCTCCAATATTTTCTATAACGGATTTTTTTATTTCATCTTCATGATCCCGCTGCTGACGATGCGCACCTTTGCCGAGGAGCGCAAGGCCAAGACCGAAACGCTCTGGCTCTCCGCACCGATCACCGTCCCGCAGGTCGTATTTGCAAAGTTCCTTGCGGTCGCGACGGTCTTCCTGCTGATGATGCTGCTGTCGCTGTTCTTCCCGATCGTCGCGGCGCTCAAGGGCACTGTCGTTGTCTCCAGCCTGATCTGCGGCTATCTCGGCTTCTTCCTCTGGAGCCTTGTCTGCATCGCAGTCGGCATGATGATGTCCGCACTGACGGACAACCCGATCATCGCGGCCGTCCTCGGCGAAACGGCGATGATCCTCCTGATCTTCCTCGACAACTTCACCAAGACCGGTCTGGTGCAGTCCGTTCCGGTGCTGTCGAAGATTCTGACATGGTTCTCGACCGAGGTTCGCTTCGGCGCGTTCTCGCAGGGACTCTTCTCTCTTGCGGATCTGGTATTCTTTATTTCGCTCACGCTCGTGGTGCTTGTCTGGACGATCATTATCATCGAAAAGCGCCGCTGGAGCCGCGGCTGAGAGGAGGGCACTGACATGGATAAAGCATCAATCTTTCAGAAAAACCGCCGGTATTCCATTCTGGCATGGGTACTCGCACTGCTGGTTCTGGCAGTCGCCGTTCCGCTCAACCTGATCTTCGACCGGATCAATGTCAACTTTGACATGACGCCGAACAGTCTCTATACGCTCACAAAAACCACCAGGGATTACCTCGATGAGCTGGACAGCCGCGGCGAGGTCGTCGATGTCTATTTCCTCGCGACAATGGAGGAGCTGGAAAACGATCTTGAGCTGCTCGCGCTCTACCGCACCGTTCTCGCTTACGATGCACATGACTGCTTCAATCTCACTGCATTCGATCCCGACACGAATCCGGAGATTCTCAAAGAGCTCAATCCGGACGGCGTATTCAATCTGACCGCCGGCGACTTCCTCTTTGTTCACGGCGATATGGTCAAGCGTCTGCCGGGCAAAATGCTGTATGCCTATGAGCTGGATGAAAACGAAAAGGTCATCGGCGCAGAATTCCGCGCAGAGAATTATTTCACCGGCTATATGAAGACCGTCGTGGACGGCGAGCTTCCGGTACTCTATTTCCTCGAAGGCCACAACGAGGTTCCGCTCTCCGATATGACCAAGCTCTCCGCCAATCTCCAGAATTACAATTACGGCGCAAAGCAGCTCAATCTGACGACGGCAAAGGCTGTTCCGGATGACTGCCGCATCCTCGTCATCGCATCGCCGAAATACGATCTCACGCAGGACGAATTCGACAAAATCATGGAATACACCCGCAAGGGCGGCCATATCAGCGTGCTGATGTCGCCGGACAACAGCGACACCGCATTCCAGCGGCTCGAACAGCTGCTCAGCTCCTACTGCGTCGGCATGAACTATGACCGCGTCACCGAGACGGACGAAAGCCGCCATTCCCACAAGGAGCCCTATGCGCTGATGTGCGATATGGTCGAGGCGGATTCGACCTCGATGGCGAACCTGACCGCCGATCTGCTCCCGACGCAGACCAACACCGTCACCTATATGCCGGAATCCCGCAGCTTCTATATGGTCTACGGCTCCAACATCTCAACGGTCTCCGCAGAAGCACTCATCAAGACACAGACCTCGGCACAGTCCGAGCCGTGGGGCGGCGTCAAGCTTGATCCGCAGACCACAACCGGCAAGGAACTTGCGCTTGCCATGTACGCGCAGGATTCCGAGCGCAGCGATTCCAAGCTCGCCGTCTTCGGCTCCTCGTATATCATCACCGATGAGGGAACATCAAACGCATTCTTCATCAACCCGCTCCAGCTCTATCTTTCCACGATCACATGGATGTATAATTCCGATGTCGATATGAACATTGCAGACAAGGCGCGAACCTATGACAGCCTGAATATCAACAGCTCCGGCGAGGCAAGCGGCCTGATTGCCCTGTTTGTCGGCTTCCCTGCACTCGTTGCACTGGCCGGCGTCGTCATCTGGCTGAGGAGGAAGGACGGATGAAGCAGCTTCGCTGGATCGCAGTGCTCGCCGCGGCTGCCGTTCTGCTCGGCGTGATCTTTATCATCGTTGATCAGCGCACGAAAAAGAAGGAGGAGCAGAAGAAGCTCGGCGAAGCCAAAACGCTCTTTTCCTTTGAGGGCGGCAATACCCGCCGCATCGACCTCGAAAACGAGGAGGGGCATTTCATCTTCGACTGGGACGACAATGAACTGCTCTGGCGGAACAATACCGAGAATGATCCCTTTGAACCGAATCCCTATACGCTTAACGCGATCGTCAACTATTTCAGCACGCTGAAATCACTCCGGACGATTGAATTCGACTGCAAAAACACCGCCGTCTACGGCTTCGATCATCCGATCACACTGAAGATCACAACAACCGAGAACGACAACGAGCACCCCTATGTGCTGTATGTCGGTGACGCAACGCCGACCTATGACGCCTACTATGCCATGCTCGACGGTTCAGACGATGTGTATACGATCGACTACAACAGCGGCACGGTCTTCTGCTCCGCGAAGAATATGCTGAAAAGCCGCTATATCTTCTTCACCACGGTCTCGCAGGTCTCCTATTACAAGATTGAGCGCGAGGGCGCAGTCACGATGGAAATGGAGCGCGACAGCGATTATCTCTGGACGGTCAGACAGCCCGCCGATTTCCAGCCGAATGAAGAAAACCTGACAAGTGTGCTGGATTCCGCGACACGCGTGCAGGTCACATCGTTCGTGGAGGAAGCATCGGATGGGCTGGATAAATACGGGCTTGATCATCCGCATACAAAGATCCGGCTGCGCGGCGTGAACCGCGAGGAAAAGCTCGACCGCGAGATCTGGTTCGGTGATTACATGAATGAGACAGAGATGTATGCCTATCTCACCGACACCAAGCAGGTCTGCACAGTCGCGACCGCAGATGTCACATTCCTGAATCTGCCGGAGACCGATCTGCTCGCCCCCTACTGCCTGCATGATATTGATTTCTCCGGATTCCGCAGCATCGAGGTTGATATGGGCGATGTGTATGATCTGCACGAATCGCTCACCTTCAATTCGACGGAGCAGACCTATCGGCTCGGCGATACCGAGATCAGCAAGGCCGAGCGCGAAAAGGTCACAGCATTCACGAATTTTGCCCGCACGCTCATCAATCTGAATTACACCGAGCTGGCGCTGGATGAAAAGCCCGATCCGGAGGCAGAGCCTGCCATGCGGATCTCATACAGCTATGCGGACGGCCGCAGAACAGAGCTGACCTTCATCGAAAAGGAAAAGAATCTTTTCTATCTGATGCGCGACGGCAAATATGCAGGTGTCACCGTCCGGCTGAACGAATTCTCGGCAACCGGCAGCGTCATCGAAAGCCACGCCGCACTGAAAACCGCAATGCAATAATAAAAGGATCCCGAAAGCGAAATGCCTTCGGGATCCTTGCTTTTGTAAAATAACTACCATATTTTAGTGCAGTCACTGCCGCTCGGACTTGACGAAACTGCGTGTCTGTGTTATAATTTGAGAGAAAGGTTTGAAAGGGGCGAAACTCTGATTTGAAAAAAATACTGAAGATTTATACATCCGCCAGCCTGATTCTTCGCATCCTGATCGGCATGGGGATCGGTTTGCTGCTCGCATTTACGGTTCCGCAGGCATCCAAGATCAGTATGCTCGGTACATTATTTGTCGGCGCGCTGAAAGCAATCGCACCGCTGCTGGTGGCCGTTCTGGTCATCGGCTCTCTGGCGCAGCGCAGCGCAAAGCTCGACAAGCGCTTCGGGCTGGTGATCTTTTTCTATCTCGTCTCAACATGGCTGGCCTCCCTTGCCGCCGTAATCGCCGGATTCCTGTTTCCGCAAAAGATTACCTTCAATGATGTCGCTGCCGAAACAGTCAGTGCGCCGCAGGGACTCGGTGAGGTGATCGAGGGACTGCTTTCCAATGTCATCAGCAATCCGGTCGCAGGTGTTGCATCCGGCAATTATCTGAGCATCCTGTTCTGGTCGGTTGTGATCGGTCTGTCGCTCCGGAAATTCGCTTCGGAGCAGACGCAGGAGTTTCTGAAAAATATCTCTGATGCCGTAACCGAGGTCGTGCGCTGGGTGATCGAGACGGCTCCCTTCGGCATTCTGGGACTGGTGTTCTCGTCGGTCTCGGAGAACGGCCTGAATATTTTCAAGGATTACGGCAGACTGCTGCTGCTGCTCGTCGGAACGATGCTGTTTGTCGCACTGATCCTGAATCCGCTGATTGTCGGGATCACGCTCCGCCGGAACCCCTATCCGCTGGTGTTCCGCTGCATCCGCGAAAGTGCATTTACAGCATTTTTCACGCGCAGCTCTGCCGCAAATATCCCGGTCAATATGGAGCTTTGCAGGAAGCTCGGACTGGACAAGGATATGTATTCCGTCTCAATCCCGCTGGGCTCGACAATCAATATGGACGGCGCTGCCGTCACAATCACAATTATGTCTATGGCAGCCGTGCATACGCTGGGAATCCCGATCTCTTTCGGCTCTGCGCTCTTTCTGTCATTTCTTTCGGCGCTGGCAGCCGGCGGTTCATCAGGCGTTGCCGGCGGCTCGCTGCTGCTGATCCCGATGGCCTGTTCTCTGTTCGGCGTGCCGGATACCGTTTCAATGCAGGTCGTTGCAATCGGCTTTATTATCGGTGTCGTGCAGGATTCGATGGAGACTGCAATCAATTCCTCCGGCGATGCGCTGTTCACGGCGACTGCCGAATATGCCAACAGGAAAAAGAACGGCCAAAGTCTGCCGAAATTCCTCGGCGGAGATATGGACACTGAGATCTGATAAAAACCGCACAGAGCCGGCTGCGCAGATTGGCAGTCAGCTCTGTGCGGTTTTTCCGGAAGGAGGCATTCTCGGTGCAGCAGATCATCATTCATGTGGATATGGATGCATTTTTCGCCTCGGTCGAGATGCACGACCATCCGGAGCTGCGCGGTAAGCCGCTCATCATCGGCGCGCTCCCGCATGAGCGCGGTGTCGTTGCGACTTGCAGCTATGAGGCACGCCGCTTCGGTGTGCATTCGGCCATGAACATCAAGGAGGCTTACCGCTGCTGTCCGCAGGGCATCTATATGCATCCGGATTTCTACAAATATAAAGCGGTCTCCGAACAGCTTCACGCAATCTGGAATACCTATGCATCCGCCGCGCAGACGATCGCGCTGGACGAAGCCTATCTGGATGTCACCGCAGCAGCGAAGGATTGGGAAGGCGCACGGCGGATCGCCCGCATCATCAAGCAGCGGACATGGGACGAGCTGGGGCTGACCTGCTCGGTCGGCGTCGCGTATTCCAAAACAGCAGCCAAGACAGCCAGCGAGGAAAACAAGCCGAACGGGTATTTTGAAATCCTGACCGCAGAGGATTTTGTCCGGCTCATCATTGACCGTGATGTGCGCGTACTCTATACGGTCGGAGCGAAGACGGCGGAAAAGCTCCGCTCTGCGGGCATCCGCACAGTGCGCGATATACAGGAAAGGCCGGCTGATGTGATCCGGCTCTGCGGCAGACACGGACAATGGCTCGTGCAGCTCGCATCCGGGCGCGATGAACGCGCAGTCACACCCTATCGCCCGGAGGATGCAAAGTCGATCGGGCGCGAGGTGACATTTCAGCAGGATGTTTCCGATCATGCAGTTTTGCGGGATGTGCTGATCCTGCTCGCATTCTGCGTGGAGCACCGCGCAAAGCGTGTCGGCCTGCGGGGGCGGGGCATCACACTGAAGCTCACCTATTCGGATATGAAGCAGATCACCCGTTCGCATCTGATTCCGCAGACAGATTCCGCCGTGACGATCTATCAGGAAACGGTCAGGCTGCTGGAACAGCTCCCGCAGCGTCCTGTCCGGCTGATCGGCGCGGGACTCTATCAGCTTTCCGCAGAGCCGGAGGAGCGGCAGCTTTCCTTTGACGATCAGACGGACGATGCGCCGCATTCGGAGGAAACAGCGCGCCGCCTGCTGCTGGACGGTCTCCGGACACGCTACGGACTGGATTTCGCCGGGAACCTGGAAAAGATCTACAATTATGAGGTGCTGCATAAGACGGTCGAATATTTAAGGCAACACCGCACAAAGCCCATCCAGGATTAAATCCGGTGCGCAAAATGCCGGCCGGTTATTCGTCATGTTGAAAAATGGGATATCCGGGTGCAAGCCATATCACCGCCGGCAGTGCCGGAGCCAATTTCTAAAGTCCTCCGCCGGCGGAATGATAAATTTCCGATCAGCCGCGCAAGGTCATTGATCCTGTTGAAAAAAAGGATATCCCGGTGCAAGCCATATCACCGCCGGCAGTGCCGGAGCCAATTTCTAAAGTCCTCCGC
>CAMOOV010000039.1 GCA_946621745.1 uncultured Ruminococcus sp. | reverse complement strand
TTTGGGGCAGAGCCCCAATATAAATCCGTCGGAGACACCGACAAACTCCGGTTTGTATATACGAAAAAGCGCCCGCTGTACCGGAGTACAGCGGGCGCTTTGTATCAGCGCTTTGATTTGCGGAGCGGAAATCAGCCGAGCTCTGCGAAATACTTGATGGTGCGAACCATCTGGCTGGTGTAGGAGTTCTCGTTGTCGTACCAGGAAACGACCTGAACCTCATAGAGATCATCAGCGATCTGAGCGACCATGGTCTGGGTTGCATCGAACAGAGAACCGTAGGTCATGCCGATAACATCAGAGGAAACGATCATATCCTCGTTGTAGCCGAAGGATGCAGAAGCTGCTGCCTTCATTGCTGCATTGATGCCGTCCTTGGTGATGTCCTTGCCCTTAACAACAGCGGTCAGGATGGTGGTGGAGCCGGTCGGAACCGGAACACGCTGTGCAGAGCCGATGAGCTTGCCGTTCAGCTCCGGAATAACCAGGCCGATTGCCTTTGCAGCACCGGTGGAGTTCGGAACGATGTTTGCAGCGCCTGCGCGTGCGCGGCGGAGATCACCCTTGCGGTGCGGGCCGTCGAGGATCATCTGGTCGCCGGTGTAAGCGTGAATGGTGCTCATGATACCGGACTGGATCGGAGCATAGTCATTCAGAGCCTTTGCCATCGGAGCGAGGCAGTTGGTGGTGCAGGATGCTGCGGAGATGATCTTGTCATCCTTCGTCAGAGTGCCCTCATTGACGGAGAAGACGATGGTCGGGAGATCGTTGCCTGCCGGAGCAGAGATAACGACCTTCTTTGCGCCTGCGTCGATGTGAGCCTGGGACTTCTCCTTGGAGCAGTAGAAACCGGTGCACTCGAGAACAACATCAACACCGATCTCGCCCCACGGCAGCTCAGCAGCATTTGCCTTTGCGTAGATCTTCAGGGTCTTGCCGTCAACAGTGATCGTGCCGGCCTCGTCATCAGCGGAAACAGTGTGAAGGTTCTCGCCGATGATGCCGCAGTAGCCCTTCTGAGCAGTGTCATACTTCAGCAGGTGTGCGAGCATGGACGGCTTGGTCAGATCGTTGATCGCGACGACCTCGTAGCCCTTTGCACCGAACATCTGGCGGAATGCCAGACGGCCGATACGTCCGAAACCATTGATTGCAACTTTAACAGACATTGGAATTACCTCCTAAATTTTGATACTTCTATTTTACACCATTTTGCCGGAAAATGCAAGCACTTTGACAAAAAAATCACCGAAAAAAGAAAAAAGCAGCTGTTTTTATTCAGTTTCAACAATGATACAGTGCTATAATTGTATACTTTTACAAAGATTGGCAAACCGCTCGAAATTCGATTCCATTTCGTGTATAATAAAAGGAGAAGACCGACCATCGGACAGAGCGACTGAAGGAGGCGGAAAAATGCGTAAAGAAGAACTTGCCGCAGCACTGCTCCGGCAGCTTGATGCACGGGATGCCGCAGACAGCCGGATTGCAGCCGAGCTGATGCGGGCGGCTGATTTGCTGAATAAGGCGCCGGATGCGTCCGGACTGCCTGCGGCGCCTTTGGAACGCGAATTGTTTATTTCTCTGCACAGTCTCAGGATGTCTCTGCTGCGGCAGATTCGTTTCAATGAGGAGCTGCTGTGGTATGAGACCAAAGCAGAATCATGCCTCCGCAGTCGGAAGGTCTACGCGCTCAGTCCGGTGATTCGCGAATTTTGCAGTGAGATCGAGCTGCTGGCCTCCGGCTATGTTGAGATGACTGTTGACGATGTGCCGGAAACGCTCTGCTCGGCGATTCCGCCGCAGCGCCTGAGCTTTGTGATGCTCTGCCTGCTGACAGAATCACTGGCGCAATCACCGGCGTATAATAGCTTTCGTTTCACGGCGGCAGAGGAAGAAGGACGGATCCGCATTTCATTGTGTTTCTGTGAGGGAACGAATCCCGAAAAGAAAAACCTGCCGGAGCCTGCATGGGCTCCGGCCGTAAATGCCGAACTGCCTGCCGCGCCGCAGCAGATTATCCGCCGGTTTACGGAGATGTTCGATGTGCGGATTCTGCGGCAGGAAACTGACAGGCAGCATTTGTACAGCCTGTCATTTCCGTCTGTCCTGCCGGTTGATACAGTCGGCACATTCGGATCCGACAGGGCACATCTGCCGGAGTGTCCGGTCTCGGTCTATCATGCCATGCTGGAGGCGGTCATACCTGCGGAGGAGCTGCTGCTGTTCGATACCCGGCGGCTGTGATGTTTTCGGCAGTCTGCACAACTGCACTTCGACAGATTTGGATGTTCTGTTCTTCATAAATTGTTCATTTTCTATTGACATTTTGATAAAGATATGCTATACTAATAATGATATCGAACGCACTGCGGGCGAATTCTGTACATTCTGCCGCAGGCTGATCTTTGTACTGTGTGTACTATTTATAGAGGGGGAACCCAAAATGAAAATGCTGAATAAGGATCGGAAGCAGCGCGTTTCCGGTTTTACACTGCTTGAAATGGTCGTTGTGATTGCGATTATTTCGATTCTGGTCGCCGTACTGGTGCCGACCGCACGGAACTATCTGACGCGAAGCCGCCTGCATACCGCGAACAGCCAGGCAAAGGTTCTGTTCAATTCGATGCAGACGATCATGCAGGAATACGAGTTCCGTGAGCGCGGCATGAAGGAGTCTGCTTTTTACGGCCCTGATGTAGAGGATAAAAAAGGCGGCGAAATCATGATCTATGCGTCAGGAGGCAAAATCACGAATTTTTCCGTGACGAATTGGAAAGGCGCGGCGCAGACTGTGGATGAAAAAGTGATCGGTGCCGATCCGGATAACGCCCCGCCCAGTTCGGTCGGTGCGCGCATCGGCCGTATTTATACGGACTATCTTGCCACATCCTGGTGCGCACTGATCAAGGATTATTCTGTGCAGGGTGTTTTGTGCGCAGATTCCGACAACACGGCTTATATCGGCGGTTACCCGCTTCAGCCGACAGCAAAAGGTTCGCAGTGTGAGGGCGTTGAGCTTACGCGCTTAGACAGTGTAACGCTGGACATTATGCAGACTTACTGCGAGAAGGCATGGAAGACTGATCCCGGCTTGAGCTGATACCGATTGAATATTAGAACGCCGATCCCCGACTGTGAGAAACAGCCGGGGATTTTTATATATTGTGATTCTTCGCACGATCTGACAAAAACTGACATATAATATATCAACAGAAATGATTATCTGCGCCGGAGCGGGACAAACTATTGATGTTCCGGAAAACGGAGCGCATCAATCAGCATTCGCTACATCAGAAGAATGCAAATGAAAGGAAGAATGCATATGATGACAGTGAAACGCGGAGAGATATATTATGCGGATCTCAGTCCGGTCGTCGGTTCGGAACAGGGCGGCATCCGGCCGGTATTGATCGTGCAGAATGATGTCGGAAACCGGTACAGTCCGACCGTGATCGCGGCGGCAATCACCAGCAGACGCGATAAGGCAAAGCTGCCGACGCATATTTCGCTGCCTGCGGCGGGCTGCGGCCTGACAAAGGACAGCGTGATCCTGCTGGAGCAGATCCGGACGATCGACAAGCAGCGATTGAAAGAGTGTATGGGAGAGGTGCCGGCGGCGGTGCTGCGGGAGGTCGATGCAGCGCTGGAGATCAGCTTCGGCCTGATCCCGCGGTCGGCAGTGCAGTCATCCGGTTCTCTTCGGGGATCGGCTGCGCGGACACTCCGCTCCTGACGGATAAAACGACACCGGGAACTGCCGCGGCAACAGCATTTGCTTCTATATGGTGCCTCCGGCGGATCCATAGTGGGGGCGCTGCCCCATTATAAATCTATCAGAGATACCGCATAAAAGTAAATGTTGTTGTCATGCAGGCCCTGCCGAGGGAGTGGATGAATCAGGGAGTCATAGATATGGGTTTGCATTTTTGCTTTTTGCATTCAGCGGTGCAAAAGATCGGTGAATGGGGGAAGACACCCCCTTCGGGGTTTCTTCCCCCAAGCCCCCTTTTTCCTCGCTTTCGGAACGCTGGGGGAGTTTCGCCCTCTGCGGAGGGCGACCAGAGGCTCTGCCTCTGGACTCCGCGAGCTTTTTGAAAAAAGCTCGACCAAAAACTTTGGATGACATCGCCGAAAGCGAAATGAGATTCCGCCAGACCGTAAATCAGGCGCGAACAGCGCCGGCGGGCAGATTGACACTTAAATAAACAAAAAGCACCCCGCAACGCGGAGCGCTTTCGTAAATATGGTACGCCTGATGCGATCCGAGCGGAGAGCCTTCGTAGGCAGATTGACACACTATAAACAAAAAATCCCCATACCAAACGGTACAGGGATTTCTGGTACGCCTGATGCGATCCGAGCGGAGAGCCTCCGTAGGCAGATTGACACACTATAAAATAAAACCATACAAAAAAGAAAAATCCCCATGCCAAAGGCACAGGGATTTCCGGTATGAATGGTACGCCTGATGCGATTCGAACGCACGACCTTCAGAGTCGGAGTCTGACACTCTATCCAGCTGAGCTACAGGCGCATCTGAACCGGTACATCCTATTATAACAGATTTTAGAAAAATTTGCAACCCCTTTTTTCAAATTTGTGCCGGAAATTCCGTTTCCGGCCGGTGAAACCAGTGAGGAACGCAGACTATGACAACAATAACGCAGAAAAAACGATCCGTCTATGTGGTCGTTACCAGAACAGGAACCGGCGTTGCAAAGATCATACGCGTCATCTCCCGTATGCCCTATTCCCATGTCTCCCTTTCCGCCGATCCTGCACTGCATGAGCTTTACAGCTTCTGCCGCAACTATAAACCCATCCCCCTCCCCGCAACCTTCAATACCGAAGTCATCGGCGAGGGTACGCTCGGAAAATTTGCGAATATCCCCTGCGAGATCTACGAAGTCCCCCTGACTGCGGAGCAGTATCACCATTTCCAATGTCTCATCGAGCATTTTACTGCCTACCGGAAACGGTATTCCTACAGCATCATCGGACTCATCCGCGTCAAGCTCCAGATCCGCAGTGAGCTGCATAAGAAATTTGTCTGTTCGCAGTTCGTCGCCTATGTGCTGAATGAATGCGGCGTCAAGCTCAATAAGCCGCCCTGTCTCTATTCGCCCGATGATCTGCGCTATCTCCCCGATGCAAAGCTGATCTACCGCGGCGAGCTGAACCGCTATTACCGCGAGTGCATCGACAATCAGCTCCTCTATGCGCCGCTGATGCATTCGGCCGTTTGATCCGCGGCACTGTCCGCGAGAATAAAAAGACGCAGAAGCAGCTTTCCGGCGGAGGGCGGCAGCTTTTCCGCTGCCGCCAGTACCGCTCCGGTCTCCGGCTGCGGCAAGGTCAAAGCCCATTCGCCGCCGCCGAGCAGAAGCGTCTCCGGCTGATTATCGGCATCTGCCGGACGGCTGAGCTGTGCAAGCGCCGGCGTTCCGCCGTAGAGCGTGCGGCGCGTTTGCTGTGCCGTCCGGAGCATCCCCATGCCCAGCATCATAAATGCACAATATCCCGTCACCGCGATCCACGCGGCTTTTTTTATGCGTTTTTTCATTGTGTACCCCTTTCTGCAAGCTCCGTGATGACGGCGCTGAGTGCCTTTCCGGTCAGCTCGCCGGCGAAGCGAACCTCCTCCAGCGTATTGCCCTGTGAGCCGACCTCGATCAGCAGACTGCCCTGCGTCAGATCCTGATTGTATTTCCGGTAATCAAAGAGGATCGGCCTTGTGAAGCCGGGAAACATCCCCTCTGCGGTCTGCTGCAATTTGCTTGCAAAATGAAAATTCTTCCGGTATTCCGGCATTCCCATTGTGCCGTCATCGCAGCCGGAGATGATCATGATCTGCGCGGACTGCTTTCCGCTGATATCCGCGACCGGCGCGGCGACCGCATCCCCCTCGCCGAGCGCATCGCGGTGGATATCCAGCGCAATGCAGATGCTCGGATATTCCGCGAGAATGCTGCGGACGGTCGCGGCGCTGTTGTCGTAGCTGCCGCTCCATACCGGAAAATCGTGGATTTCCCGCGCATGAACAACGCCGATGCCCGCCGCCGCGAGCTGCTCTGCGATCGCATCGCCGACCATGACCATATTTTTATCCGGTTCGGTCGTGCGGAAATTGAAGCCGTCGGTATAGGTTCCGGTTTTCTCGGAGACAAAGCTCTCGGTCGTGTGGGTATGATAGATCAGCACCATCGGCGTGCCGTCGGTTTTGAGATCAAGCTCCGGCTCAATGCGGCTTTCGGCGAGCAGATCGGCATTGCTCCAGAAGGTCGTATTCCGAACCTGTCCGCCGCCGTCAAGCGAAAAGAACAGATTGCCGGGCTGGACGCCGAAATGCCTGTCAACGATCGTTCCGCCCGCGCCGGAATTGTCCTGCTGATAGAGCTGTGAATAGTGCATGGCCTTTGAGCCCTCGGATTCGATGTTGATAATGTTGGGATTTTCCGCCGGCGGATCGGCCGGCGCCTGAAGCTCCGGTGTCGTGACCGGAGCGGTCTCCGTCTGCGGCGTGTCGGTCACGGCGGTGGACTGTGTGCTTTCTGCGGGGGAAGTCTCCTGCGGGACGGCTTCCGGCTGGACAGATTCCGGCAGGACGGCCGTGCCGATCGCGGTCTGCTCCATAAACGGGACGGCGTACCTGCCTGCGAGCAGAACAGAACCGGTCAGGCTGAGCAGCAGAAGCTGTCTGAGAGATTGTTTCATATGCATCGCTCCTTTAGTATGTGCATTTCGGTAATGCTTATGCGGAAAGGCGGGAAATCATGCCTGCCCGCAGTTGACAAAAGGACGCATCGGCCTTATAAAAATATATTGCGGGACTGGGATTTTTGTGCTATAATAATACTGATAGATAATCTCGCAAAAGGAGCAGCCATAGATGAAACGATATTCCCTGCATACGGAATGGGAGCTTGCGGCGGATCCCGTTCCCTGTCAGTATGATGCGCCGCCCGCCGGATATCCGCTGAAAATGCAGCTGCCCGGCACGACGGCACAGCAGCAGATCGGCAATTTCAACACCGCCCGCGAGGATGGCTTCCTCACCGAAAAATACCCGTTCTGCGGTCAGATCTGGCTGCGGCGCGTCATCCGGCTGAGTGCGGATGTGCTGCAAATGCCGCACTGCATCCTGCATCTGGAGCGCACGCGCATGACACGGCTCTGGATCAACGGTCAGCCCGCCGGAAGCGAAAACAGTCTCTGTACGCCGCATGATTACGATATCTCCGGGCTTCTGACGCCGGAGACAGAGATCGTTCTCTGCATCAAAAATACGGAGTATCCCGTCCCCGGCGGACACATGACCTCGCAGGATACGCAGACGAACTGGATCGGCGTGACCGGCGGTTTATATCTCGAATTTCACGAAAATACATATCTTTCCGATTTGCAGGCGTATCCGGATGCAGCGGCGCGGCGCGTGACGGTGAAGGGCATCCTGCACGGCGCAGAGCAGATCACCGCAAAGCTCAGCGCATCGCAGTCGCCTTATCCCGGAACGGGCGGCATCAGCTATGCAGTTCCGGAGGAGGTCACGCTCTGCGGGGATGCGGAGGGACGCTTTGCGTTCACAATTCCCCTGCCGGAAAATGCGCCGCTCTGGACGGAATATGAGCCGTCGATGATTGCGCTTTGGCTGACGCTCCCGAACGGCGAGGAGGAGCCTGTCAGATTCGGCCTGCGGGATTTCAGGGGCTGCGGCGACCACTTCGAGCTGAACGGCATTCCGGTGATGCTCCGCGGGCGGCATGACGGCATGGCATTTCCGCTGACGGGTGCTGCGCCGACGGATATTGATGCGTGGCTGGATGTGCTTCAGCGCGCAAAGGACTGGGGGCTCAATCATATCCGCTTCCACACCTGCTGTCCGCCGGAGGCTGCCTTTGATGCGGCAGATACGCTCGGCATTTTCATGGAGCCGGAGCTGCCCTTCTGGGGTACGGTCGATGCACCCGGCGGCGAGAAATACGATCCCGAAGGACAGGCGTATCTGATCCGTGAGGGACTGCGCATTTGCAGGGCATTCGGCAATCATCCCTCATTCTGTATGTTTTCGCTCGGCAATGAGCTTTGGGGCAGCAAGGAGCGGCTCGGCGGGATCATCGAGATCCTCCGCGCCGCCGATCCGCGCCCGCTCTATACGCAGGGCAGCAATAATTTTCAGCATATGCCGCTCCAGCTCCCGCAGGAGGATTTCTGGACGGGCGTCCGCACCGGAAAAGGCAGACTGATCCGCGGCTCCTTTGCGGACTGCGATGCGCCGATCGGCCGGATGCAGACACACGCGCCCGCCGCCGACTGGGATTATGAAGCGTATCTCGCGCCGCAGGAAACAGATCGCGCCGCAGAGTGCGCGGGCGGCACAGCCGAGATCGAGATCCAGTACGGAACCGGCGTCCGGCGTGTGAAAGCGGAGAAGCAGGAAAAGGTTCTGATACCGACGGTTCCGGCAGTTTCACATGAGGTCGGACAGTATAACTGCTATCCGGATTATGACGAAATAGCGCATTATACCGGCGTGGTCGAAGCGCGGAATTTTGAGATCTTCCGCGAACGGCTGGAGAATGCCGGAATGGGAATGCAGGCGCGGGAATTCTTTGAATGCGCCGGTGCGTTTTCGCGGGAATGCTATAAGCTGGAGATCGAGGCGGCGATGCGTTCACCGCATCTCGCGGGATTCCAGCTGCTCGATTTGCAGGATTTCCCAGGACAGGGAACGGCACTCGTCGGGATGCTCAATGCACTCGGCGAAAACAAGGGCTTCATCCGGCCGGAGCAGTGGCGGAGTTTCTGCGGCGATCTGGTGCCGCTGGCACGGTTTGATTCCTTTGTGTATGCGGCGGGCGATGCATTCACGCTGACGCTTGCGCTGCGCATCAGCCGGCCGTCGGTCACGCAGCAGCCCTATCGCGTTACGCTGACCTGCGGCGATGTGCAGATCACGGCGCTGACCGGAACGGTTCCCGCATCCGGTCCCGGCTATCTGACGCTGCGGCAGGAGACGGTTCAGATCCCGCCGGCCTGCATCGGCACGGCAGAGCTGACATTCGAGCTGCCGGATTCCGGCATCACGAATCACTGGACGCTGACGCTGTTCCCGCCGGTCTCGCCGGTGCCGGAGATCCGCACGGTACACAGCTTTACCGAAGCAGAGCCGTATCTTGCAAAGGGGGAGCGCGTTCTGCTGCTGCCGGCGCATATCGCGGAGACCGTGCGCGGCTTTTACTGTGCGGATTTCTGGAATTATCATATGTTCCGGATCATTTCGCAGAATATGGGCAAGCGCGAGCCTGCCGGAACAATGGGACTCTGCATCGACGCTCAGCATCCCGTCGCAGGGGCGATGTTCAGCGAACGCTTCAGCACGCCGCAGTGGTACAGCGCCGTGACGCATTCGGACTGTGCCGTTCTGGATGCGGCACCCGCCGGATACCGTCCTGTCGTGCAGCCGATCGACAATGTGGAGCGCAATCACCGGCTCGGCATGATCTTTGAGACAGCCGCAGGCGGCGGTAAGCTGCTGATCTGCACGGTGCGCTTTGATGAAGCGCCGGAGGATCTCTGCCTGAACCGGCTGCATCATGCACTCGCGGATTATCTGCAAAGCGAAGCCTTTGATCCGGCACCGGCGCTGCCCGCGGAAATGCTGCGGCAGCTGTTCGGATGAGGAAGATATGCGATGGAATCTGCACAGAAAACTGCAAACGGTTACCGCCGGATCTCCGGCAGCCGGCTCAAGCTGATCGCGCTGGTGACGATGCTGATTGACCATATCGGGCTGCATCTGCTGGCAAATTACGGCCCGGCAGTGAAGCCGTTTCTGACAGTCGGCTCGCACAGTCTGACACTGTATTCCGTCTGCCGGACGATCGGCCGGACGGCCTTCCCGATCTACTGCTTTCTGATCTCGGAGGGCTATCTGCATACACGGGACAAAAAGCGCTACGGCATCCGGCTGCTGCTCTTTGCACTGATCTCGGAGATCCCGTGGGATCTGGTGCATAACGGAACGCTGCGCTATGAGAAGCAGAATGTGTTTTTCACGCTGTTTCTCGGATATTGCTGCATCGCGGCCTATGAGCGGTTCCGGGATGACCGCGGGCGTCTGCTGCTCTCGCTGTCCGGACTGCTGGCTGCATCGCTGCTGCTGCACGCGGATTACGGCATCCGCGGAATGGCGCTGATTCTCGTGCTGCATCTGGTGCGGGAGGAGCGGATTTTGCAGGGCGTACTCGGCTGCTGCATTCTGAATGAGGGCGCGGCAACGATCCCCGCATTCGTGCTGACCGGACTTTATAACGGCGAGCGCGGCTTTATCAGGGGCAAGATCCTGAAATATCTGTTTTATGCATTTTATCCGCTGCATCTGCTGATTCTGTATTTCCTGAAGATGTATTGCTTCGGGAGCTAAGGAGGACGAAATTATGGAACCAAAATACTGTGAAAACATCATCGTCGGTGTGATCTTCAAAAAGAAATTTCAGTGGTACTGCACCGAAAAGAGCATCTGGAAGCTCGATTACCGCGCACTCTATGCGGATTATCAGAATACCTTCCGGATGCGCGGGCTCGGACTTGCCGAATTCACAAAGCAGGTCGGCTCGTTCAGCGAATTTCTGAGCAGCCGCTTCCGGATCCCGGTCGCGGACAAGGATACTGCAAAGGCCTTTCTGGAGCAGATCATGCTGAACCAGATCTCGGCAGGCGAGCTGATGTACGAATCCACGCGGGCGGAAACGGATGAGCAGCGCAAGGCGCTCGTACCGTCGCTCTTTGTCGATTTTGACGGAAAGCGTTTCTATTCCCAGTATCCGGAAAAGGATGAACGGTTCGAGAAATATGCGCCGTCCGGCTGGGAGAGCCGCTATGCCGACTTCACGCGCTTCATCCCGCGGGAGGAGCAATACTGGCTGGATATCTGAATATTCCGTTGATGTACCAATTCGATCTTGAAGAACAGATGCGAAGGATTTTTGTCGCGGGACAAGGCAGAAAGAAAAGCGGTTTTCTTCAAGAGATAGTCGGGATATCAATAACATAAACAAAAGTGCGGGCGTTCTGTCCGCACTTTTTGTGTGCTTGTCAGCCGCGCCAAAATCGTCAGCGCAGAATCAAGATTTTTATTCTGCTTTGCTCTTGCTTTTTTTTGCCGTATAGAGTATAATATATAGTGTATGATTATGCGAATTTGCGGTTGAATCAGATCAGCCGCAGACAGGAGGAAGCTGTCTTGGAAGAAAAAAAGCTGATATCGGTGATTGTTCCCTGCTATAATGAGCAGGATGTTTTGCCGATGTTCTATAAGGAGATCACAAAGGTTTCGGCAGAGATGCAGGAGAAGCATCCCGAACTGGAATTTGAGTATCTGTTCATTGATGACGGCTCGAAAGACCGGACACTGCGCACGCTGCGCGTCATGGCAAAATATGACAAGCGAGTGCGCTATATCTCTTTCTCACGCAATTTCGGAAAGGAATCCGGTATCTACGCCGGACTGCAAAATGCAAAAGGCGATTACTGTGTCGTCATGGATGCCGATTTGCAGCATCCGCCGGCGTTTCTGCCGAAGATGTATGAAGCGGTCGCAAGCGGTCTTTATGACTGTGCCACGACGCGCAGAGTCAGCCGTGCAGGCGAATCGAAGATCCGCTCATGGTTTGCGCGGATGTTCTATAAAATCATGAACATGATCTCGCAGACAGAGATCGTGGACGGCGCACAGGATTTCCGCTTCATGACAAGACAGATGGTCGATGCCGTTCTGTCAATGACCGAATACAACCGCTTCTCGAAGGGTATTTTCTCGTGGGTCGGCTTCCGCGTCAAATACTTTGAGTATGAGAATGTTGAGCGCGCCGCCGGCAAGACAACATGGAGCTTCTTCGGTCTGTTCCGGTATTCGCTGGAGGGCATCATCGGCTTTTCGACCGCACCGCTTTCGATTTCCGCGATTATCGGTCTGATCTCCTGTCTGATCGGTATTATCATGCTGATCGTCACAGTCATCAAGAAGCTGGTCGTCGGCGATCCGGTTGCGGGTTACCCGACGATGATCTGCACGATCCTGCTGTTCGGCGGATTGCAGCTTTTCTGCACCGGTATTCTGGGACTCTATCTCGGCAAGACCTATCTGGAGGTCAAGAAGCGTCCGGTCTATCTGACGCGGGAGACTGAGAAGGATGCAGAACGGATGCTGGATCTGGCAGATTCCGTGGATACTGCGGCGCTTGAAGCGGCAGAGGAAGCGGCGGATGAGACCGAGCCGGAACCGCTGATTCAAAGCCGCGATGTCGAGACGGCGGATGCAGAATTTGATGCGATCGCAGCTTCGGCCTTTGCGGAAGCAGAGGCGGAACACGCAATGCAGGAGCAGGCTGAGGCACAGGAAAAGGCTGAGGCCGAGCGTGCAGCCCGTGAACAGGAGGCGGCCGAGCGTGCAGCCCGTGAACAGGAGGCGGCCGAGCGTGCAGCCCGTGAGCAGGAAGCTGCTGAGCGTGCAGCCCGTGAACAGGAGGCCGCCGAGCGTGCGGCCCGTGAGCAGGAAGCTGCCGAGCGTGCAGCCCGTGAGCAGGAGGCGGCCGAGCGTGCAGCCCGTGAACAGGAGGCAGCCGAGCGTGCGGCCCGTGAGCAGGAAGCTGCTGAGCGTGCAGCCCGTGAGCAGGAAGCTGATGACGCAGCTGCGGAGCCTGCACCTGCCCCGAAGTCAAAGTTTGAGGTTAAGATCGACTACGATAAAAATAATTATGACGATGAAGACTACGACGATGAAGATTATGATGATGACGAATACGATGACGAATATGACGATGACGATTATGATGATGAATATGATGACTACGATGATGAATACGACGACTATGATGACTATGACGATGAGCCGGAGGATGTTCCGCCGTCTCTGATCGTCAGCTGGGCAGACCGGCTCTCAGAGATGTGGGCGAACTTCAAAAAGAAGATCAAGGATTCGTGGGAAAAGCTCGCCGCAGAGCGGGAAGCTGCCATGCGCGAGGAAGCAGAGCAGGCAGCCGCAGAGGAAGCGGAGCGTGCGGAGGCTGAGGCTGCCGGTGAGACTGCCGATGCGGTGGAGAATGGATCCGATGCGCAGACCGGTGCGGACAGCGGCGATGCGCAGAGCCAAGCGAAGACGGATGATGACGACACCTATCACGGTGCGCACTTCTGAATGATGCATCACCGCGGAAAGGAGCGCTGCCTATGAACCGCAGGCTCAGGCTGCTGGTCATTATCCTGCTGGCTGCGGTACTGTTTCTGAGTGCAGCGATCGTCAGCTTCCGGCTTTCGGGCAGTCAGCCCGTGACGGAGAATACCGGTGCGGCGCCCTCGGAGGGACGCAGTGCCGTGATTCTCTTTGAAGGCTCAAACGGCATGAAGGGTGCCCGCACTGCGAACGGCAGAGTGCTGATCGAACCGACATGGTATTATCTGCGGACAATGAGCGACAGTGTTCTCATTGCAAGGCGCGGCAGCGATAAAACCGACCACTACGGGCTCATTGCGACGAACGGTGAGCTGCTCGTGCCGTTCCTCTACCGCTCGTTTTATCCGGCAGATTCCGCCGGCGGAGACCTCTGGCTCGCGAGCTTCGAGGAGGACGGAAAGCTGTATTATCACCTCTACCACGCGGACGGCACACGCTGGACAGATGCGGCGTGGGATGAATGCGAATATGAGGACGGTGTGCTTTCGATCGGCTCCGGCGCGAACAAATGGAAGGTCGTTCCGGAAAACGGACAGCTCCGTCCGGTGCAGTGGCATACCGAAATGCCGGTCGGGCTGCATCAGCTCGTGACGGATCTCGATGAAGCGATGCTCCGGCGGCTGCCCCCTGCCGATACGATCATGCAGCTCAGCGAGGCCGCAGCAAATTATCTCACCTATCTCTTTGTAACGAAAACCCCGCCGGATGCGTCGCTGATCAGTGCTGAGAGCACGGCATCCGTGCGTGTGGAATACCGGTATAATTCCTGCCGGCTTGTTTCTGCGAAGATCAGCCGCATCGGAACCGGCACAACGGAGGGGCTCCCCTCCTATATCCTGCAAATGCAGGTGCGCTATCAGCGGACGGCTGAGGACGGCACGCTCAGCCTTGTGGATACGGCAATGATCCTGCGCATTACGCAGAATTCCGCCGGCGCATATACCTACAGTGAATTTTCCGACCTGCAATACAATGCGGCAGGCGGAGTCTGAATATGATCCCGGCAGGAATGCGGCGGGATTTGAGTGAAAGGAACCGAACAATGAAAAAGGTTGCAGTTATCATGGGAAGCGACAGTGATTTTCCTGTCGTCAAGGGCGCACTGACCGAGCTGAAGAGCTTCGGCGTGCCGTTTGAAGCACACGTTATGAGTGCACACAGAACGCCGGCACTCGCTGCGGAATTCGCTGAGAAGGCCGCGGAAAACGGCTTCGGCGTCATCATTTGTGCGGCGGGCATGGCGGCGCATCTCGCGGGCGTCATCGCCGGACATACCACGCTGCCGGTCATCGGCATCCCGTGCAAGGGCGCTCAGCTCGACGGGCTCGACGCGCTGCTCGCGACGGTCATGATGCCGAGCGGAATCCCGGTCGCGACGGTCGCGATTGACGGCGCAAAGAATGCGGCGATCCTCGCGGTGCAGATGCTTGCACTCTCGGATGCGGGACTTGCGGAGCAGCTGAAGGCGCGCAAGGCAGAAATGATCGCGGGCGTTCAGAAGAAGGATGCCGCGCTTCAGGAAAAGATCGCTGCGCTGTAAAGAGAGGAAAACATGGGTCTTACGGATAGTATCAAGGATTTTTTCGTTCCGGCGGGAGAAGAAGAACAGCCGGATGAACAGAGCCGGTTCGTGCTGACCGGCCGGCAGGCGCTCGGCGGTATGCTGATCTATACGGTCACAGACCGCGAAACCGGCGTCAGCTACATCACAAAGCCGGGCAATGACTGCCCGCTCACGCCGCTGCTCGGTGCAGACGGCAAACCGCTGCTTTACAAATAAGCAGCTTCCAGTTATCGGATATGCGGTTCATTCCGCAGCAATATATGTAATTATTATCAGGAGGAAAAACCAATGGCAAATGCAGTAAAAGGCGAGCAGCTCTATGAGGGCAAGGCAAAGAAGGTCTATGCGACCAATGATCCCGATCTCGTGATCGTTGATTACAAGGACGACGCGACCGCAGGCGACGGTGCAAAGAAGGGTACGATCAAGGGCAAGGGCGTCATCAATAACCAGATGACAAATATCATGTTTCAGATGCTCGAAAAGGAAGGCGTTCCGACACACTTCGTCGAGGAGCTTTCCGAGCGCGAAACGCTTGTCAAGAAGGTCGAGATCGTTCCGCTGGAGGTCATCGTCCGCAATGTCGCAGCAGGCAGCTTCTCCAAGAGAATGGGCGTTGAGGAGGGCAGACAGCTTCTGACACCGATCCTCGAATTCAGCTATAAGAATGACGATCTTCACGATCCGTTCATCAACGATTACTATGCACTCGCACTCGGCCTTGCGACCAGAGAGGAGCTTGACAAGATCGCTGAATATGCATTCAAGGTCAATTCGTTCATGATCGGCTTCTTTAAGAAAATGGGCATCGACCTCATCGACTTCAAGATTGAATTCGGCAGATTCCACGGTCAGATCGTGCTTGCTGACGAGATCTCGCCGGATACCTGCCGCTTCTGGGATTCCGAGACGCATGAGAAGCTCGACAAGGATCGTTTCCGCAGAGATATGGGCGGCGTTGAGGAAGCATATCAGGAGATCATGAAGCGTCTCCGCGAAAACGCCTGATCTTTCTCCGAAAATCTTATTATTTCGGCAATAAATGCCGATAAACCGAAGTTTAGCGGTGTCTCCGACGGATTTATATTGGGGCTCCGCCCCAAACCCCGCCC
>CAMOOV010000038.1 GCA_946621745.1 uncultured Ruminococcus sp. | reverse complement strand
GAAATGAAGTTCCTTCCTGTTTTGCTTATAGCCGCTGTATAGGTCTTTCATATTAGTTCTTGGAAAAATTCTATATGAGTACCGACCGTATGGGGCGGAGTGTTTTATCTTGCTCATAGAGTTAAGAACCCCCTGAATAAGCTCACAAGCGGATTAAACAAGGTTTTAAACGGAAGTAATATCGCCCAAAAGAATAATACAGAATAATCCGGATACCTCATTGAAGTATCCGGATTTCATTGTTAAGATTACCTTGTTGTCATTCAGTTTTCTGCCTGTCAGGGTATATGTGTTTACAAGCAGATGACTGTGGATATGTCCGCGATCTGTATGCGTGGCGATTACGAACTGGCAGTCATCACCGAAGGTCTTGCGGGCAAACGCCTTGGCGATACGATGTGCCAGTTCCGGCGAGATGTTATCATTCGGATCAAACGACTGGATATAGTGGATTGCCTTTACCGTGCCTTTCCCTTTCAACGGCGGCGGTGCATCAAACCGCTCTGTTGAGAATGATTCAAAAACCGACTTCATTTCCAGATATGCATCGGTTGGAGTTGTCATACAATTTATAGAGGATGTGTAAAGCAGTCCTTCGGTTTTGTCCGGATTCAGGATATACTTCAGCGTTTTGTGGACGGTAGATCGGACAGGAATTGATTTAACATACGGCATATCTCACTGAATCCTCCTTTCAGAATTTCGATGTCCTCCGCATAAATGCTGTGCGTTTCATTTGCCTTTCGTGCAATCTGGTTGATATTGTTGCTGATCGTCCGCATTGCATTTACAAGAGGCGCGGTCTGCTGCATATCATAATAGGTCAGTTCCCCGTTGACGGCGATCTTTTTGATGTAGGTTCCTGTTTTCATTCCAGCGGCAGCGGCACGGCGTTCGACCTCTGCCCATTCCTACATATCAAATGTGACCTTCTTCTCCTTGACCTGCTTATACTTTCTCATATTTTTTCCTCCGTTCATCAATTCTCGGTTTCAGGCAAAGCCTGAGAAAATGAAGGGAGTATGTTCAGGGCGGCGGGTTCCCTGAACAGAGATTTTTGAGGGGTACGCGCTCAAAAATCTCCGAAAGTGGAAAGAATGCACCACTTTCTGTGCTTGCTATTCCGTCAAAATCCAAAGTATGACCATACCGGCTCTTCAGCCGGTTTTTTTGTTTTTTACATACCCCTCAGAATCTGATTCCGGCTGCGGCGACTGCCGAAAGCATACTTCCCTTCAAAAAGCACTACAAAAACGCTTTTTTTAATAGACTGACCACATCGGCTTGCGAAAAAATCTGCATAATGAACAAACGGGCAACCTGTATACTACGCGATCATAGAACAAATTACAAAGTTTTGAAAACCGGCTATTATTTTCAAGCTGTTTTGTAGGGCTATATGAAAAGGGGTACTGAACCGCAGCATAGATCTCGCCAATCCGTGCTGCACTTCGCCGAAAAACCAGAAAGCCCTTTCGCAGATACACGAAAGGGGTGATGACGCTGGACAACATCTTTGAAGAGTTGAAAAGCCGACTCTTCATGCCGGATGTGGCAAGGTTCTACGGTCTGGAGAACAACAGGTCAGGATTCGCCGCCTGCCCGTTTCATCCGGACAAAACACCGAGCCTCAAAATCTATGAGGCCCACTATCACTGCTTCGGCTGCGGCGCACACGGAGATGTGACAGACTTTGTCGCAAGGCTGTTTCGCATTTCCCAATACGATGCCGCGGTGAAGCTGAATGCCGATTTCGGACTGCATCTGACAAATCAGAGAACAGTACCGATGCAGCAATCAGTCAGCCCCGAGGTCGCCTACCGGAACTGGCTGCACAGCGCGGAGCGTATCCTGAATGAATATCTGAATATGCTGTGCCGCTGGCAAATGGAATACGCCCCGAAAACACCGGATGAGAAGCTGCATCCGCATTTTGTGGAGAGCCTGACGAAAATGGAGCAGTACCGCTATCTTTACGATCGAATCCGGTTCGGAACCGATGCTGAAAAGCGGCGGCTGTATCTGACGGAGCATGAAACACTGAAAAAACTTGCGGAGCGCACGAAGCAGCTGACCGTCGCCAGGTCAGCACCGAAACGCAAAGCAATTTGAACGGAGGTATGAAACATGAGCCGTAAAAAGCAGAGAACATATTTTCTGTACCTGCTCTGCTGTTATCTCAAAGCGAATCCGGGTTGTCTGGCAGAGGTCAGCAGTCCCGTTAAAGGTTCCGCGCAGTCGCCGCTGCTCGGGTACTCGACGATACCTATTATTACATCAGACCGGAAATGATGATTCCGATGTTTCGTTCAATCACATACCAGAATTACCATGCGGATATGATGCTGATTCTGCGTGAGCTGTTTGCCGCTGATTTCATCAAGGTGCATTGGATTTTGTGCGGCGAGGTTCGCTACCGTCCGCAGAAGCGCATCGGCGGCACCAGAAAGCGCTATATCACATTTTACCGCAAGCAGCTTGATTCGTATATGGACAGGCAGCTTATCAAGGAGGCAGGTCATGAAAAGGGCTGAGTTTGTGAAAGCAGTCGCAAAGCAGAACGGCATCAGCAGCCGGCAGGCATACCGCGCTGTCAATTCTGTTCTGGATACGCTGCGTGTGATGCTTTCCGAAGGAGAAGATATTGAAATCGGCGGATTCGGGACATTTGAGGTACTGACCGACCTGCGCGGAAACCGCACTCCGTTTTTCAGAAGCGGAAAGGCATTGAAGCGCGTCCTCAATACGCCGGTCGAGACCGAAGAACAGGAGGACTGAATGAAAAAGACTGCAAGACTCACACTTTATAAAATCATGTGGTGCAAAATTCGGTACTGGCAGAATCTGCGAGACATTTCCGATGGTGAACTGGCTGCCATATTAGGCGTAGGAGAACGAACCCTGCATGAATATGATAAGTGTGCAAAGCATATTACACTTGAGAAAATCGACAACTTCCTTTCTGTCAACAAAATGGAATTGCAGGAATTACTTACCCTGTGAAATTTTCAGTTTCACGCGTTAAAGTCTTTACAAACGGAACGTAATGTGGTATAATATTGAATAACAAGTTGCTGCATTTCGTTCTCGGAAAGGAACGAAATATGAGAAATCTGAAAGCAAAACAGCTCCCTTCTGGAAATTACCGGGTACAGGTCATTGTCGGTTATGACGAAAACGGCAAACGCATTGTGCGGTCGTTCACGGCGGACACAGCGCAGGAAGCGCTCCGTCTTGCACTGAATTTCAAGTCGGAAAAAGCAATTGGAGTAACTCCGAAATGCATGACAGTTGAGCAAGCATTCACGCAGTATATTGAAGCACGCGATCAGGTGCTTTCGCCGTCTACAATCCGCGGCTATCATATTGTTCGTGATACACGCCTGCAAAGCATCATGCGCTGCAATATCATGCAGCTCACAATGAATGATATTCAGCGCGCTGTGAATCTGGATGCAAAACGGCTTTCGCACAAATCACTGAAATCTTCTCTTTCGCTGCTGAAAAGCGTGCTAGCGGCACAAGGTGTGGAAATCAACACCAAGCGCATTACGCTCCCGCCGAAGAAAAAGAAGCAGATTGTGCTGCCGGAGGTCAGCAAGATCATGAAGCTGATTGTCGGAAGCGATCTGGAACTGCCGTGTCTGCTGGCAATGTGGCTGTCGCTTCGCATCAGTGAGGTGCGCGGGCTTCAGTTTCGGGATATTGCGCCGGACGGCAGCACGATTTCAGTAAGCCGCGCCAGAATGTATATCAACGGCAAAGATGTGCTGCGCGACTGCAACAAGACTTATGACAGCACGCGCTGCAATTCGCTGCCGCCGTACATTCTGCACCTGATCGAGCAGGTGCCGCATGAATCGGAACAGGATTTTATCGTTCCGTTGGGTTACAATTACATCAATATTCACTTTCGGAAGCTAATGAAAAGTGCCGGTTATGGTCAAATGACATTTCATAAGCTACGTCATGCTTTTGCGACCACGCTGAACGATCTGGGCATTCCGAGCAACTACATTCAGAAGCTCGGCGGCTGGTCTACGGACCATATTATGAAGTCTGTGTATACGCACACAACCTCAGCAAAGGAGAACGAGTATCAAAAGAAGATCGATGACTTTTTTATGACAGCGATCGGGATTTCGGCGCAGTGAGGGCAGAAGTCACACGAATGTCACACGAAAAATGAAAGATCAAGCAGATACGCGATTTTGATGCGGAAAATCCGGATGTTCGAATCCCTCTCTTTCCGCTTTTGTGAAATGTCCTAGATGCGTGAAAATCAAGCATCTAGGACATTTTCATTATCTTTGGACAAGAACTATTTTTCCGAAAAAAGAACCAAAATACCGTATTTTGAGCCCATTTTCAGGGGTAGTTCCCACGAGAGTTCCCACTAAATCAGTTCCCACAAAACGCATACACTAGCCCTCAACCATGTGGAAACTCTCGCAGGTACGTCGCTTTTATGGTCTGTTTTAGTGGGAACCGCTTTTCCCCTGTTTTAGCCGGTTCCCAAAGACCAAACCGGTATTCGTGTGTTGTAAAAAATGACGAATATGTCGCCCTATCCTACAACTGAATATTCCTTTATCCGCCCGATTTTTCGACCATGAAAAACCGGGCTTTTTCTTTGCCCATTCGCCGGGGGTGATGCCAATGTAGACCGATACTCGGCCAATCAGCCGCCTGCGATGAAGCAGGCAGAAACCCGAAACCGGCTCTGACCGTGAGCTGTCCGATGAAATAGGAGGAAAACGAATATGGAACAGATCATTCTGACGCTGAAACTTTACTCGATGCCCGCTGCCGCCGCTAAGCTCGGTTACAGCGTTCCCTTTATGAACGAAATCTGCAAACGCGCCTTTTGCAGCCGCCGCCCGTTCTTCGTGCTGAAAGACGAAAACGGCAAGTATTTCGTGGAAGCAGACAGCCTGCACCGCTACATCAATACCTGCCCCGACTTCAATCCCTATGAGATTCCCGGTGTCTACGAGCCGGATTCTGACGATGACGATGCGCCGCTGGACGATACCGTCTTCATGCTGAATGAGGATATGCTCCCGCAGGTCTGCGGTGTGAAAGTCGATGAAGAATGCGCCCCGCTGATTGCCTATCGCAGAGATGAAATCGCCTATCAGGAGCGCGTTGTCACCGAAATCGAGAAGCTGATGCAGTCCGCAGTTGACAGAATTGACTTCTGATGCACCGCTACCGGCAAAAATCCTCTCTTTTCTTTCGACTGAATCTTGCCGATACTCCCTCCTTCAACTGAATATTTCCGCGAGCCAGATATTATGATGCCTTCTACTATCTATAATATCTGGCTCTTTTTTTGTCCCATTGAGAATTGAGGTGATGCGTATGGACAATCAAATTATCTGTGCAGATGCACTGGACGGGCTGCGCTCTCTGCCGGACGGCTGCATCTCGATGTGCGTAACGAGCCCGCCCTACTATGGTCTGCGGGATTACGGCATCGACGGGCAGATCGGCACGGAGCAGTCTCCGGCTGCATACATAGCACGGCTGACCGAAGTATTCCGTGAGGTGCGCCGTGTCCTGCGGGATGACGGGACGCTGTGGCTCAATATCGCAGATAGCTACGCAGGCAGCGGCAAAGGGCTGTGGAGCCGTCCGGTCGCAGAGCAGCCGCCGAGCAAACAGGCATATTTGCAGGAAACTGGCAGTGTTCCGGCAGATATGCCTGTCATGTGGGACGGCATCAAACCGAAAGATATGATCGGCATTCCGTGGATGCTGGCGTTTGCACTGCGCAGGGATGGCTGGTATCTCCGCAGCGATATTATCTGGAACAAGATCAACTGTCTGCCGGAAAGCGTTTCGGACCGTCCGACGAAATCCTATGAGCATCTGTTTTTGCTCGCCAAGTCGCGGAGCTACTATTATAATTCGGACGCAATCAAGGAGCCGATCACGGACAGCAGCCGTGCGAGATATGAGCATGGTCGTTCCGAAGATAACAAATACCATGCTTTCTGCTCGGTGCAGACAATCAACGGCAGCGACTATTTTGAGCGGATGCAAGGCAGGGAAACTCGGAATAAGCGGGATGTGTGGCACATCAGCACAAACAGCTTCCGCATGAACGGGCATTTTGCGATGTTCCCCGAAAAACTGGTCGAGCCTTGTATTCTTGCCGGTTCTGCGGCGGGCGACACGGTGCTTGATCCCTTTTTCGGCAGCGGCACAACCGGTGCAGTCGCAAAGCGGCTTGGTCGCCGGTACATCGGCATTGACATCAATCCGGAATACTGCCGCAAGGCGCAGGAACGGATTGACGAGATACCGGAACCGATATTACGAGAGGAGGAATGACGCATGAATATGAGCGAAGATGTGACCGCTGTTTCAATGCAGGTGTCTGAAAAAGCAGCAGAAGCGGCACTCGCGGGATTCAAGTCTGTGCTTGATTCAGTCGGCAGACTGTTCCGCGAGCTGCTCGGCATGGAGCATGACCGCGCCAGAGCAAAGGCGCAGATCAAGGCATCGAAAAGCAGCGGGCAAGGAGCAGACAAAGGCAAGCAGCGAGAATTAACTTCGACGAATCTGACGAGCATCAAGCCCGGCGAGGTATCCTTGAAAGACCTTGCCGAAAATGCCCGCAGCACCGGCGAATCGCTGTCGGTTTCGCAGCACGGATTCTCACAGGAGGACCGAAAAGCAATCGCCCGCGCCGCGAAAAAATACGGCATCCCCGTTGCTTTCTCGAATACAAAAGGCAAAAACAACCTTTATGCCAATGTCCGCAGCGGCGATCTGCCCATTTTCAAGCAAATCTGCACGGAATGTATCCGTGAAAAAATCGCGGAAAAGCCGGAAACACTCGGCAATTTCAAGGTGCAGCCGTGGGAAGTGCCGCATCTGACGGCCATGCTGAAAGCCCATGACCTTCCGGCGGTATTCGTGGAGACCAAAAACGGTGAGCAATATTGCCTGCATGATGTGAAACATGCGGACGCGGTTCGCATTGTCCGAGAGGAATTTGTGGCGAAATGCAAGGAAATTGAAAAGCAGTTTTCGTTTGACTGCGATGAAGCGGGATTCTACACGCTGAAAGATCTGCATTCCGGCAAGGAGATTTCGTTCGACCAAGTGCCGGACAAGGCGACACTTTCCCGACAGATTCAGGCGCAGTTCGGCTATGATTCCGTCAAGGCTGATCTTGCCGCGGCGAAATTCGCTGAGGAATCGCTGCAAGGCAAGGAAAAGCAGCAGTTTTTCAGCGGCAGCGCGCAGCAGGAGTTTTCACGCATCGAAGCAAATGTCACGCTGGAGGGCGAAATCGTTTACGCAAAGCCGTATAGCTGCTGGTATGTGCAGCCGAAAAAGGACGAAAAGCCGCGTGTTGTGTTCCGCGATCATGACGGCAGTTTTGCGATTCTGGAACCGCAGAAGATGTCCCGAAAGTCCATGCGCGAGGTGCTGACCGTGCAGCTCGGCATCACCGACCGCAGGACGCTCGATGCCCTGACCGACAAGGCAGACCGCGTGGCAGACTTCTATGCGCGGCAGGATACCGCGTTGCTGTCCGCAGACCGCACATTCAAAATGGAGGATTTTGAGACGGACAAGATCGTTGAACACAAATACACCGGCGCAAGCGGCATGGAGTATGTCACAAAGCAGAAACCGCTGGATTCCGTCGAGAACAGCATCAAGCGCACCGGCACAGACAGCTTTACTGTCAAAACCGTGTTCCGGTCAACCGATATTACTGACAAGGGCGATTCCGTCCCGCACGAGAAAACGGAGCATCTGGATTTCACGCTGTCGGATAACAAGCGTACCCTGCATTTCCTTTCCGCGATGTATATGGACGCGGGCATGAGCGAAGCGGATGCCAAAGCAATGGCAAAGGAGGTTTACAGCAAGGCAGCGGCGCAGAGCCCGGAGACAGTCGTGCGAATCGAGGAAGTCACGCGGGATTCCATGACAGTCGCTTATGGAAAGGCGTCGGTTGTACTGTCTACGGCGGACCGGCAGGACGCGGCGGAAAAGATCGCCGGTCTCGGTGTGTCTCCGCAGACCGCAGAAACGCTGGTGGACAAGGCGCAGGAAATCCGCGTTGATGCTATCAAGGAGCGTGTTGCAGCGGTGCAGGCGCAGCAGACGGATTTCAATACCGCGATGAATCATCTGACCGACCGCGAGGAGCGCAGTATCGACAGCATGATTGTTTGCAGCGCGGCAGAACCGCAGAAACATATCGTGGTGGAGGGAGGTCACAATGGCTCGCGTGTGGTGCATGATTATTCTGTGTTCAATGGCAGCGACCTCCGCGCAAAATTCTCGGATGCGGAAACGACGAACGCGGAGGGCAAACCTGTAAGCGGAGAGGACGGCAAGACCGCGTGGACGGAGCTCAAAGCCGAAATGCTCGCAGCGTCCGGCATGGACAAGGATGCGGTGCTGACCTTCAGCAGCCGCGAGGAATATGAGCAGTATCTCACTGACACGCAAATGCTCAGAGATGCTGATGCAATGCCTATTGCAGAATCGCATACAGACATGGAAAAGGTTGATGCACAAGCGCCGGTTACAGATCATGTGGCTGATGCACCTGCTGCACCGTCCGATGCGCCTGCCCCTGCCGATGCAAAGCCTATTGTGACGGACACGCCGCCGGAACCCGCAGCAGCGCCGAAGCCCGCATGGGAATCGTATTTCCAGAATCCGCAGTTTCTGTCCGCAGACCGGCAGTTTGACGGCTCGCATCATCTGAAAAAGTCGCAGAACGGCGGCAATTACATCCTGAGTGACCCGCTGCCGGACGGCACATTCTATGTGATGCTGAACCGGCAGAATTTCAACGGAGATTCACCGTTTTACGAGTACGGAACGGAAATCATCAATCAGTTTTTCTCCGGTGCTGAGGAAGCGGGCGGTCAGCTCACGGACATGACGCCTGCGCGTGTCAAACCGGTGCCGTTCCATGAGGGCGAATTCATGGTCGTGGAGCGCGGCACGATTCAGCAGGCGCCTTATGAAGCGGATGTTTCGATGGCTGCCGGAAACGGTCACGAGCATCATCCTGACGGCGATATTCTGCAAGGACTGCACGACGCAAAGCCCGATCTGCCGGATATTCCGAATCCCGCACCGAGAGGGGCGAGACGATGAGCGACAAACTGAATGTCCCGCATCCCCGAAAGAAAATAGACAAGACAACCCTGATTGTGCTCAGCATAATCGGGGTTGTGCTGTTGGTCGGTTGTGTCGTGCTCGGCACCGCCTTTGATTATGCGCTCGGTAAAGACGGCTCCATTGTCGGCAGCAAGATTAGTCCCGCGCTCAGTTATGTGCTTTCACATCCGGCGCTGATTATTTCTGCTCTCTCCAATAAGGGCAGCTATGCCCCGAAAATGCTGTTTGTCGGTGTCTGCGTCATTGGTATTTTTGCGCTCTACAAGTACAGCGAAGAACCGAAACGCCTGCACCGTCGCGGCACGGAACATGGCTCCGCAAAGTGGGGCGACGAGAAAGAAATCCGTGCGCTGGCGGATAAGGAAAAGCCGTATCAGCTTGCATTGCGGGATGAGGACGGTTCCAGATTGTATGATGCCAAAGGCGAATTCATCTGCGCCGATGTTGACTATAACATCGTGCTGGCGAAGGATGTTTACCTTGCGCTGAATACCAAGCAGCACCGGCTGAACCTCAATACTCTTGTGATTGGCGGCTCCGGCAGCGGCAAAACGCTGTTCTGGGTTATCACAAACATCTTGCAGCTTAACACCTCGTTCGTCATCACCGACCCGAAAGGCGAAATCTACCAAGCAACGGCAAAACTGCTGCAAGAGGCAGGCTACGAGGTTCGTGTATTTAACACGATTCAGATGGAACATTCCAATAACTATAATCCGTTTCACTACATCTACGACCACAACGGCGACTTGTGCGAGGACAATGTCAAGAAGATGGCGGATGTACTGTTTCAGGCGACAAAGGGCGACGGCGAAAAGGATGATTTCTGGTCGCAGAAGGGTCAAACTGTGCTGCTGGCACTGATGTTCCTGCTGATCGAACAGTCCGAGTATAACGCCTTGTTCGATGAAAACGGCAAGATTGTCCCCGGAACACGCGACGAAACAAATCTCAATTTCTATGCGATCACCGAAAAGATGCGCGGGCTGCAATATCCCCCGCAGGGCTCGCAGAAGCCGGACGGATTCTTTATGACGCAGCTTCCCGGTGAATCTGCGGAAGCATTTGCCGCGCGGCAGGAAAAAGGGTTCCTCTGTCCGCTGGACCGCGAATTTCTGGAATTGCAGCGCCGCAAGCCGGATACGCTTGCATTTCGGCTTTATAAGGAAATCCGGAATGCGCCGGAAGAAACAGGACAGTCGTTCGTGTCAAGTGCGAATGTCAAGACGTTCTTCTTCAATCTGGAAAATCTCAAAAATCTGACCTGCTGCGACAATGTGCATCTGGAATCGCTCGGAGACAAAAAGACGGCGCTTTTTATCATCATTTCTGCTACAAATGCAACCTATAACTTTCTGGCATCCATGATGTATACGCAGCTTTTCGATACTCTGTCCAATCGGGCGAATTTCAAATATCACGGCACACTGCCGTCGCACGTTCGCTGCATCATGGACGAGATGGCCAACATCGGACAAATCCCAGACTTTGACAAAGTGATCGCCTTTGTCCGATCTATGGGAATGAGCCTGAATGTGATTATCCAGAACCTTGCACAGCTCAAAGCAAGATACGAAAAAACATGGGAAGTCATTACCGGTAACTGCGATTCCACGATCTTTTTGGGCGGTAAAGAGGAAACAACTTTGAAGTCAATCTCCGAAGCACTCGGCAAGGAAACGATTGACGTCAAGGGACAGAACCGCACAAAGGGTAAACAGTCCAGCACTTCCGAGAACAACAGCATTCTCGGCAGAGAACTGATGCAGCAGAACGAGCTTGCGACCATGCCGATCAGCGATTGTATCGTCATGGTGCGGTCACATAACCCGTTTTATGCGAAAAAATATCCCGCATTCGATCATCCGAATTTCCGCTTTACGGGGCTGTCTGACGATGCAAACCGCGCAGATATTACGCAGATTCGCTCGGTGACAGTCGCGGAGTTTGAAGCGGAGCAGAAAGTGCAGCGTACCAAAGTCATAAAGCAGTATGAAGCAGCCAGAACCGCTGCGGTAAAGCCGAAAGAGAAGCCCGATGAAGTGCTGTACACCGCAGCAGAACCGGTTGTGACTGCCGATGAAATCCCCACAAACTACGAGGATATTCTGGACATGGAAACGGAGATTGCATCTGTGTCCGGCGCAGAAACTTATGCAGAAGATACCCATTATTATGGCATTCCCGATGATGAGATTGTGAGCCGCGATATGGGTGAAGCCATCAGACCGCCAAGGGAGGTGTTGCACGATGAAGAAACAGAGATTGCCCCCGCGGTAATTGACGAGGACGCAGAAACCGTCACGGTTCCGGAGCCGGAGGAACCGGAAGAACGGTCATATTATGATGTCCCTGCCGATATACCGGACATTCTGGACTGTCTGGCTGACGAGGACTGCGAAGCTGTGCTCGAAACGGACGAAACATTCCCGAACGAGGGGCATATTCCAAAGAAATTTACAGACGGTGTCAATTCTTTCAATGAAAGTTTTGACGATGATGTTTTCTATGACTGAGAGGTAAATGAAATGAAGCTGAGAATGAAGAAGAATGCAAAGTTTGCAAAGATTTTCACTGTTCTGTTCACCATTGCTGTTATGACTTCGCTCTGCGCGGTTACGGCATTTGCAACCGGCGGCGCGGGCGGTTCCGAAGCTGCGTATCAGTCCACGATCACGTTTTTCATTACCTGGATTCGCCGTATCGGCATGATGGTCGCGTTTGTCGGTGCAATCATGTTCGCGCTTGCGATCAAGAACAACGATGCCGAGCAGAAGCAGGCAGGTCTGATTACGATGATCGCCGGATTCATTGTCGCCGCACTCTGTGCCGCGTCGAGTATGTTTGATCTGTTCACCTGATCCGCATTGGCTGACCCGCCTTGCCTTCGGGCAGGGCGGGCATAGCCCGATTTAAGGAGGATGCGTATGCAAGTTTTACCTATGATAGCAGCGATTCTCCCCGACACCGGCGCACCGGCTAATCCTGCGGTACTGGCACAGACCGGTCTGGAATTCTTCGGCAGATGGATTTCCCGCATCGGCGGACTGGTCGCGTTTATCGGTGCAATCAAGTTTGCGCTTTCGATCAAATCCGATGAAACGCGTGATCAGCTCCCCGCACTGCTCACGATGGTTTCCGGATTCATGATTCAGGCTGCGATCTCAAATCTCGGATTCTTTGCACTGGCAACAACCGATGCTGAAACCATATTTCAGAATATCCTGCTGTTCATCGGCACATGGACGCGCCGTGTCGGTGCTGCGGGTACGCTGGTCGGCGCGGTGATGTTTGGCTTTTCCGTCAAGGATAACAACGCGGTCGGAAAGGTCGCTGCACTCAAAACTTTCGCTGTCGGTGCGATTGTGGTTTCCGTGTCGGGAATCCTGCACACATTCGTTTGAGGGGGTGCTGTATGAAAACGAAACTGTTATCCCCGAAAGAAAAGCTGCGGCGGTTTCACCGTCATGTGTTCCTGTTTATTATCGTCGCGGGCGTCATGAACATCTTTTTTCCGCTGGTCGCTCATGCGGATATTTTCAATAATGATGTGCAGGACGTCTATGCTACGATTACCGAAAATGTAGATGAAACGAACGAAATTCTCAAAAGCGCGTTCAAGTTTACGCAGGTGTCGCCGTATGCAATCGTCAACAGCGTCGGCGGAAATGCCGGTGCAATCGGTGCTGCAATCCGCAATGCGACAAAGAACCTTGCGCTGATTGTCGCGGTGCTGCTGCTTATGGTCGAATTCCTCCGCAAAACGACAAACTTTGAATGGTCGTCCAAATGGGAGAATATCCTCATATTCCTTGTGAAATTGATCGTTGTGAAACAGGTTGTGCAGAATGCAGACCTCATCATCGAGTACATTTACAAGGGATTCAATACGATCAATATGGCAGCGACAAGCAGCAATATGGATTTTCTGCCTGCCGGTCACAAGGTCACATACAGCGTGACGATTGGCGAAAGTCTTTTGAAAGATGTGGTACAGGCGGATCACTGGTATCAGGGATGGATCAAATTCTGGGAGCACGTCGGCGCAGGCGAAACCCGTCACGCATACACCTATGTGATCTCGCAGGATGCCGTCAAAATGTTCTATCCTCATGCGGTGTTCCCGTCCGGTACAACCGTGCAGTTTGAAGACCATGCTTTCGGCAATCCGACTTCCGCACTCACATTCAATCCGACCATTGAGATTATCCTCTGGCAGCCGTACTTCCTTGCGATGAAAGCGATTGCCTATTTGATCTTTGTGGTAACAATCGGGCGTATCTTTGAACTTGCGGTATACACGATCTTCGCGCCGCTGCCCATTGCAACATTCGCTAGCGACACGACGCATGATGTTGCAAAATCGTTCATCAAAAATTACATCGCAACCGTGCTGCAAGTCGCAGTGATTGTCGTGATGTTCATTGTATATCTGGCGGTCGCGCAGTATTTCGCAAATCATACTTCCGGTCTGTCATCGCTGAAGCTGATTCAGTTTATTGCGCTCATATCCTTGGGGCTTGGTGTAATGAAATCCGGAACATGGGCAAAGAAAATCTGCGGCGCGGCATAAGGGGGTGCGTCATGTTATCCATGAAGATTCCTGCGGAGATTCAGGAATACAAGTCAAAGCTCATTTTCGGGCTGTCTGCGCGGCAGTTTTTCTCCATTGCAGGGGCAATTCTGGTCGGTGTACCGATTGGCGTGCTCGGTCACGGGCGCATCTCCGCAGATATACTGCCGTGGTTTGTGATTGTCGCTGTGATGCCGTTTTTCGCGTTCGGTTTCTTCACATTCAAGGGGATGCGCTTTGAGGAACTGGTGAAGGCGTGCTGCAATATGTGGTTCCGTCCGCAGATTCGTGTTTACGAGGATGCGGACGGCATTTTCCGCGAGCTGTATGAGGAGATCGTCGAGCAGGAAATCGTGCAGCAAAGAATAACAAACGGGGAATACGAAAGGAAAGGTGATGCGGATTGAAAGAGAAAAAAACTGCCAGAGAGCAGGACAAGGAACGGTGTGCAGATGCGAAACAGCAGCAATCCGGCAGGCAGATCAAGCGCACGGTGATTCAGACGCTCCCCTATGAGTATTTCGTCACGAATTACATTATGCTGAACCGCAGCAATGTCAAGGTCGGGCGCGAAACGGTGAATCTTTACAGCAAAACCTATCTTGTACCGGACATTAACTATACTGCGCTGACCGAAGATCAGCAGGAAGACAAGCTGCGGCAGTTTGCCGATCTGCTGAATCACTTTGACAGCAGCGTTTCCGTCCAAATCTCACTCGTCAACAGCCGTATCAACCGCGAGGAATTTGAGGGACGGCTGCTGCTGCAAGACCGGCAGGACGGTCACGATCACCAGCGGCATGAATTCAATGATGTAATGCGCGGGAAAATCATGGAGGGGCAGAAAGGGCTGCAATGCCGCAAATTCATCACCGTGACGGTCTGTGCCGTGGATTTTGAAACAGCAAATTCCCGCCTTTACAACATCGAACAGCGCATGAACCGCAGCCTTGCTCTGATCGGAACGAAAGCGATTCCGCTGACCGCGAATGACCGTGTCCGGCTGATGACGGACATCCTCTGCGATGTGGACAAACAGATCGACACGGTTTCCCGTTCGGAGTTTGCGCGGAAAGCAGAAAAACAGCTCTGTTGCCCGGATTACTTTGAATTCAAGAAAAACTACTTCATGTTCAATGACAAGTTTGCGCGCTGCCTGTATTTCAAGCGGCTCGGCGCGGAGGTTTCGGACAGCATCTATTCTGAACTGCTGGAAACGAATCTCAATATGATTATATCCGAAAACATCGACTTCGTCGATCAGGCGGAAGCATTAAGGCTTGTGCAGCGAAAGTTGACAGATATGAAGCAGGAGGAAATCGACAAGACCAGAAAAAGCGCGAATGCCGCAAAGGGCGCGTTTGTTGATCCGATTGAGGGAACTGCGCTGGAAACGGACAAGCTGGAAGCGAAGGCGCTGCTCGAAAAGCTGCAAAATCACAATCAGAAAATGACCCGTGTACAGTTTATTCTCATGCTTATGACGGACAGCTACGACGAGCTGGAATCCGCGACGGACAAGATCAACACGATTCTGCGCGGACGGCAGATTGAAGTTTCCGATGCCCCGTGGCGGCAGGAGCAGGCTTTTGATTCCTGTCTGCCGATTGGCAATTCCTGCGGCATTGACCGTGAACAGAATATTCAGGTGCGCCGGACGCTGGACACGGACAGCACGGCGATTTTTATGCCGTTCAATGCCCGCGAATTGCTGCATGAGGGCGGTATTTATTTCGGGCAGAACAAGCTGTCCCGTTCCATTATCCTGTTTGACCGCAGCAGACTCAACAATCCAAACACCTTTATTTTCGGTATGCCCGGCAGCGGCAAGTCAATGCTTGCAAAGCTCATTATTCTCTACATCTACCTCTCGCAGAATGATGAGATACTCATTGTAGACCCTGAGCGCGAGTACGCGGCTCTGGTTGAATTGCTCGGCGGCGAAGTGATCTATATGTCCGAGAACAGCGGCACACACATCAATCCGCTTGATCTCACGGAGAATCCCGATGAAGACGATAAGGAATACAATCCTGTTAAAGCAAAGCTGGATTTCCTGCTGTCATTCTTCTCTGCGATCATGGGAGATGCGGAAATTACGCCTATCCAGAAAACAATTATTGACAGCGTGATGCACTCTGCCTATGAGCATCACAAGAAGCCGACGCTGCGGGAGTATTACGATGAATTGCAGAAATATGAGCAGAACGCGACAGAGGAAACACGTTCTGCCGCTGCATATCTCCGGCAGACGCTTCATTTGTATGTTCACGGCTCTATGAACGTCTTTTCGCATGAAACCAATGTGAATATCCAGAAGCGTATTGTTGCCTATGACATCAAGGAACTTGGAAAGAATATGCAGACGCTTTCTATGATGATTGTTCTGGAAAACATATGGGACCGTGTTGCCAAAAACCGTTCCCGCGGCATCCGTACACACATCATGATCGACGAGATGTATTGTGTGACACGTTCCGTATTGAAAAGATACGGCACAGTGAAAGAGGCTGCAATAG
>CAMOOV010000037.1 GCA_946621745.1 uncultured Ruminococcus sp. | reverse complement strand
ATCGAAATCGTCGATCGCACCGTTCCGGCTGACATCGCCGGTTTTATAGGCCGCTGCTTCGGCGGTGGAAACGGTCAGGATACTAGCAGCGAATGCTGCTGAGATCAGGCGCAGAAACCATCGTTTCATAGAAACCTCCTGTCAGGGACATCCCGTCCCCAGCACTGATGTGTATATTATATCATATTTTTTCGTAAAGTGCAATAGATATTATGAAGATTGTAAGCGACATTTTGCATTTTTTTCGCCTGTATGCGTGATTTCCGGCCTACGGGATACAGACAGATCTTTGTATTTCATGCGCATTTTGACTGCTCAATTTCAGCGTATATCATACAAGTTGTCATATCCTTATCCGGATATATGACAATATTGCGCATGAGAACTTGCTGCTGACAAATGCGGAAGGCGGCCGGACTTGCAGCGTTTCCTGTTGAAAACCCGCTTTTGTCTGTGAATTGTGATATAAAATAACAGTTTCAGTGTATGATTGTACTATACGGAGCCTATACATTATGCTATAATTATAGTTGTACGGACAAATATGCTTTTGTCTATTTCGCAGCAGGGAGGTGAACCGAAACAGGCTGAAAGGAGAACGCCTGAACCGATCAGCAAACACAGGGGATTCATTGCCGCAGAAATAAAGCGCGGCAGATACAAGCGCACCGGATGACGGTGCAGATTCGCAGGAAAACCTGCATGGGTTTACAGGGGGATAGAAATGAAACAATCTATACTGAAACGAACAGCAGCCGCGGCCGCTGCCTGCGCACTCGCCCTCAGCGCCGGCGTCCGCCTGCCGGAAACCGTTCAGACTGCTAAAGCAGCTGACATGAAGATCGAGGATTTCAGTCTCAGTGATCTCACGATGACGGATCCTTACTGCACGAATGCATTCTCGAAGGAGATCAGCTATCTGCTTTCCTTCGATACGAACCGTCTGCTCTGCGGCTTCCGCGAGAATGCCAAGATGAACACCTTCGGTGCAAAGCGCTACGGCGGCTGGGAGAATACGCTCATCGCCGGCCATACGATCGGCCATTACCTTTCGGCCTGCGCGATGGCCTATCAGAATCCGAATCTGACCGGTGAACAGCGTCAGAAGCTCTCCGGTATTCTGGATGCACTGCTCTCCGGAATGCAGGAATGCCAGAGAAATTCCAAGGGCAAGCCCGGCTTCCTCTGGGCAGGTCAGATGAAGGATCAGAACAATGTCGAGATTCAGTTTGACCTCGTACAGCAGGGCAAGACCAATATCATCAATGAATCGTGGGTGCCGTGGTACACGATGCACAAGCTCATTCAGGGACTTGTGGATGTCTACAATCTCACCGGCAAGGAGACCGCGAAGGATATCGCCTCCGGCCTCGGTGACTGGACATATAACCGCTGCACATCATGGAACCAGCAGACGCATAATACCGTTCTGTCGATCGAATACGGCGGCATGAACGACTGTCTCTATCAGCTCTATGCGATCACCGGCAAGGACAATCACGCAGTTGCCGCGCATTATTTCGATGAGACGAATCTGCATGAGGCGGTGCTCAAGGGCGGCGCAAATGTGCTGAACGGCAAGCACGCCAATACGACGATACCGAAATTCATCGGCGCACTCAAGCGCTATCAGATCATGGACGGCAAAACCGTCAACGGCGAGCGCATCGACGCCTCGCGCTATTTGCAGTATGCAGAAGCCTTCTGGGATATGGTCGTGACGCATCACACTTACATCACCGGCGGCAACTCCGAGTGGGAGCATTTCGGCATGGACGATATCCTTGACAAGGAGCGTACAAACTGCAACTGCGAGACCTGCAACTCCTACAATATGCTGAAGCTCTCCCGCGAGCTTTACAAGATCACCGGCGACAAGAAGTATATGGATTTCTACGAGGGCACATATTACAATTCGATCCTGTCCTCGCAGAATCCGGAGACCGGTATGACGACCTATTTCCAGCCGATGGCGACCGGTTATTTCAAGTGCTATTCCACAGAGTACGACAAATTCTGGTGCTGCACCGGCAGCGGCATGGAGAGCTTCTCCAAGCTCGGCGATACGCTGTATATGCATGACAGCGACGCGATCTATGTCAATATGTATCAAAGCTCCGAGATCAGCTGGGCGGACAAGGGCATCACGCTGACACAGGAAAGCTCGATTCCCGCATCGGATACCGCAGTCTTTACGGTCTCCGGCAGCGGCTCGACGGATCTGCGCCTGCGCATTCCGGACTGGGCAGCGGGCAATATGAGCGTTTCCGTGAACGGCTCCGCATACAGCTACAAGACCGTGGACGGCTATGCCGCAGTGGACGGACTCAGCGGCGGTGATACCGTTTCAGTCAGAATTCCGATGGAGGTCAAGGCATACAATCTGCCTGACAACAAGGCAGTTTACGGCTTCAAATACGGCCCGATCGTTCTGAGTGCAGAGCTGGGCAGAGCGAATATGGAGACCGGCTCCACGGGAATGTGGGTGACGATCCCGAAGGATAAGGTCGTCAATTCCGAGACGATCACCCTGAGCAAGCAGGGGCAGTCGCTGACCTCGTTCATGACCGAGATCAACGATCATCTCGTGAAGGATGCAGATTCCCTGCGCTTCACGCTCAATGACACAAATACCAAACTGACCTTTACCCCGCATTATCAGCAGTATCAGCAGCGCTACGGCATCTACTGGAAGTTCGTCACAAACGGCACAGTCATCGAGGAGATCCCGCCGCGTGCGAAGATCACCACGACCGATACCGTTCAGCCGGGCTACGGTCAGTATGAAAACGATGAGCAGCACAACATGATCGAGTTCAATACCGTCAGCGTGACGGATGATTCCACCTACCGCTATGCAAAGGCAGACGGCTATTTCACCTATCAGATGGCAGTCGATCCGGATGCACAGTTCTCAATGGTCAGCCTGCGGTTCCGTCATGCCGACAACGGCAAGACGATCCGTGTGCGTGTCGGCGACACGATCCTTATGGCAGAGACACTGCATCACAGCGGCACGGCATCTGTTTATGAAGTGAAGCTCCCGATCCCGGCGGATGTCATGGAGCGCTGCGTCCACACCGTTCGTGCGGACGGACAGGATGTTCCGGTTCTGGATATCGCATTCTCCTCGGATGACGGCAAGGAATCCGCAAAGATATGCGATTTCATCTATATGCAGGCAGTGAAGCCGTATTATTCGATCGACGACAGCATTGCGTATTTCGTGGACTGCGGCGATCAGGATGTGACCACCGCGACCGGCTCTGACAAATTCGGTGCATTCAACTCTGTGACCGAGCAGCTTTACGGTGCGGATCCCGTCACCGGAAAGCAGTGGGGACTGATCGACGATCCAACCGACAAGTATAACGGCGCTTCCAAGAGCGGCGGCATCTATACCGCAAATACATGGCCGAATGAAGCGGCAATCGCGGACGGCGCGGCGAAGAATGTCAGCTTCCGCTATACGAAGAACCAGTATGAGAACAACATTGACCGGCATCTGGATTACGGATTCGAGCTGCCGGACGGCGATTATACCGTTGAGATGAGCTTCCGCGATCCGTGGGGCTGCTCGAAGAATCCGAGTGTCTATGCGAATTACGGCAAGGATGACGAACAGCTTATCGCATCGAACTGTGCGACTGACGGCTCCGCTGTCAAGGGAAAGGTCACGGTCAAGGGCGGCGAGCTGACGCTGAACTTCCGTTCGCAGGATAAGGCGATCAATGTTGATTATATCATCATTCGTCCGGACGGCGGTCAGGCATACAGCACACGCGGTATGCGCGGCGATGTCAATCTGGACGGCAAGGTCGATGCAGATGACGCAGCCGCACTGCTGAATGCGCTTCTGACGAAGAAGACGCTGACATGGGAGCAGGGCTATGCAGCGGATGTCCGGACGGATCTCCGGCTGGATTCCTCCGATCTGAGCGGCCTTAAGCGCCTCGCAAAATAACAGCATAAAGCAAAAACCGTCCGGTGTGTGCCGGACGGTTTTTGTGTATCGTTTGAATCCCTGTTTTATTGAGGGGCAGTATAAAGCCGCCGTATCTGCATATCGAAGAAACAGAAACGGCGGCTTGTGTGATCGGAGTGACAGGATTCGAACCTGACACACTTGCACATAGATACGCGATTTTTAAGCGTTCGTGTCATATTTCGTGTCGTATTTTCTGTGAGACTCTTCAAATCTCCTGGCGATTTCCGCCTCTACTTCTTTGCGTTTGTCTGACATCGTATGCTGATAAATATTCTTCAAAGTTGAGTCTGTCTTCCAGCCTCCGCGTTCCATGATGTATTTGTTCGGAACGCCCATAGCGTGCAAAATCGACGCCTGATAGTGCCGCAGGTCGTGATATCGGAAATGCGGGAGCCCAATCTGATCGAGGGACTTGTGAAAGTAGTTCGTGATTGTGGTTGGCACGAGGTTCACGATTCGCTGCGTTCCGTCAGCCGGTACGAGCTTCTCCATGACAAACTTTGGCATCGTCACTTCACGATAGCCGGCTTTCGACTTCGGCTGCTTGATGACCCATTCCTTTGTGACTGCCCACACCATTGCTTTGCGCACATGGACGATACTGTCTTCATGGTCGAGATCCTCGCAGGTGAGTGCGCAGACCTCTGAGCGCCTGAGCGAGCCGAATGCTGCGAGCAGTATTGCTTTGAGCAGTTCCGTTCCCTTGATGCTCCGGATCAGCTGCTCGATCTCCGCTTCTGTAGGTACATAGAGTTCCGGCTTGGTAGGCTGCGGAAGTCTGGTATTCAGACGGATGTCCGGCGCAAACATCCGCAGGACGGCGCTGAGCAGGCCGTGTGCGTTCCTGACGGACTTCGGGCTGTGATTACCTGACATGATATTGACAGCGCTCTGAACGGCCTCCTGCGTGATCCTGGACAGCTTCAGCGGCATGAGCTCCGGAAAATCACGCTCTGCCGCATGGCGGTACTCTCTGACGGTGGTTGGGCTGAGCGTATTGCTCTTGATATCAATATAGCGTGAATAAGCCTCTGCAAGTGTTCTGTCTTCGACGGAGCTTGCAGCGGCTTTCTTTTTTGCGGCATATTCTGCTGCGAGGAATTCGGCCTGCTTTTTGGTCGGAGCCGTAAAGCTCTTATAGGCTTTCTTGCCGGCTGCGTCGATGCCGTCGTAGATGCGGACACGCCAGCTGCCTGACGGCAGTTTCTTTGCTTTTGCCATGTTCTCACTTCCTTTGCGTTGCTTTATAGCTTGGCTATAATCTAGTATATCACGCCGAAGCGAGATTGTCAAGTGTGAATCTCAAAAAACATATTGACATTCTCATATTTGTGAGATATAATATAGATAAGCTATAAAGGAAGGAGGTGTGAGGAATGGATGAAAACAAAACCGAACTGACCTGTCAGGAAATGGAAAAGGAAGCAGCAAGGGCTTTGCTCGAAAGCATACAGCGTGTTTCTGAGCGTATTGCAAAAGGAACAGCATCCGACAAAGAATATGATTTCCTGCCGGATGCCGCATTCGCGCTGAGACGCATGATTGAAGCCTGATCAGTAGCTAACCTTCTGTGTGTTCCCGGATAATCCATGAAGTCTCTTGAATTCAGCCTTGACCTTGGATAATGCCTCTGCATACTCTTGCACAATCTGCTCAGGAGTATATACGCTTAGATCCTGTGCATTCAGATAAGCCATTGCGAGCGCTTCGTATTTATCGCTCGGGAATGCTCTCAGCTCTACACTGTCCGCCATGATATTTCACCTCCCTCCTGTTATGAGGTAATTCTTGTTTTTTTTTGAAAAACGAAAGGAGTATAAAATGGATTTCCTTCCTAAAAGAATGAAAATGAATAAATATCTGACTGAACCGTTTATGACGAAAAAGCCAAGGAAAGAACAGCTTGAAGAAGCGGTTAACCGGTATCGCCTTCAAAATTCATTACTGTATCAGCTGCTTGAAAAGCACAATATTAAGGTTCCTGAAACAATCGTCAATTATGCAGAAATTGATCTGCTGGGCGAAGAAGCAAAGATTTACTCTGATCTGGAAAGCATCAATCGAAGACTTGACGGCCTGATGGAAATGCTGACTCAAATCATCTTTAATTGCCGACCTGATCGTTCTGATCTGCCGGATCCTGATTTGCCGGATCCTGAGGACGAGGAATAAATCCAGCTTTATCGGCTATTAACTGAAGGTGCAATTTGTGGAATAGGTTCAACCTCATCTCCGATTTTGATAACATCGTCAGAGTTTGCAGAAAAGCCTCCTGAAATTTGGCCTGGATCTACATTTAATCTTCTTCTGCTGCCGAGTGAGTAAACGCGTGAAATGTTCATTGCCAGATCAGCCATCGAACCAGATCTTTGTGCGTTCTGGCAGATGCACATTTTGTCATAGACTTGTGTTACTTCGATTTCTGCCTTGTATTTGTTGATAACGCCTAATATTTCATTGGAAAACGGATCGACTATTTTTTCTGTTTCTTCGGATAAAATACGGAATTGATCGCCGAGCTTTATCCCGTCATTTTTTCCGCAATTCAAAAGAATGCTCATATCACTCATAATTCGAATCACACGAAATCTTGAACTCGAGTTGTTTGATATTTTTCTAACAGCCATAATTTATTCCTCCGTAAACATATGTATTTTGGCGGTCAACTCCAAATAATCGTCGTATGCAGCATTAAATCGTTCTCGTTGAGAGCCTGTTTTTGTCATGGCGAGGAGTAGTCCTAATTTGTCCCAATAATCGTGTGCTACTTCCAATTTGGCTTCTTTCTTTCGATACTGTTCGGTGAGCGCGGAGTGTCTTTTCTGCAATTCTTCATATTGCTTGTTAAGCTTATTGTATTCTATATTTTGAATTATAACTTTAGCAAGCAGGAGAATGGTAACTATAATAAGAGAAATAACTATGCGCCAACATAGTTTATCGACAATGAAAACTGCCAATATAACACCGATTATTCCAGATGACACGCCGATAACATCAACATTTTTCAATTATCATCATCCTTTATCATTACTATACACTTTCTTTCCGCAGATACTCCTTGTCATTCTGTTCAGCCATGACCTTTGCCCTTCCTATGATTTCGCCCTGCTGGGTGTCGGTCAGCTCCTTGAATACCTTTACGATCGCCTGCTCGTTCTCCGTTAATTCGGGGAGCGAGCTTTTTTGTTCTCTACCAAGTAAATAGTCAATTGAGCAGTTGAAATAATCGGCAATAGCAATCAGTTTTTCGCCGCTTGGGATAGAGCCGCTCTTCCACTGTGTTACCGTGCTGGATGCTGCGCCGAGCTTTTTCCCGAGCGGCTGTGGCTTCTCACCAGCTTTTTCGCAGAGCGATGAATATACCTCCCAAAAAGTCATGTTGATGCTCCTTTCTTATAATTGGTTTTTCTGCACAAAAAATATGTCACCATTTGTTCAATGTGCTGAAATCTCGCTTTACGAAGATTTTAATATTGACAATCTCGTAATTACGAGATATAATATACCTAGGCTATGGGCAACAAACCGCCGCCCACAGATAGCCTCTATGTGCGTAATGGTGTATTCTGTTGATGTGGCAATCTCATTATACACCATTTTGCACAGTAAGTCAATACCACAGCTATATATTTTTAGAAAAGGAGCGTGAAAACATGGCATTGAGCGACAACCTGAAAAAGCTGCGTGAGCGTGCCGGCATGACACAGGCAGAGCTGGCAGAGGCGGTCGGCGTATCGCAGCCCACAATGGCGCAGTATGAGTCCGGGCTGAAAGTGCCGAGCGTCATCACCGCAGTCAGAATTGAGCAGGTGCTGCATACGACCTGCTCGGAACTTGTCGGAAAGGAGTGATCACTATGACAAAGCAAAAGAAAACACTGCCGCAGATCATGGCTCGCATTATCAAAGCAGCGATGGCGGCAAATGAGATCACCGAAACAAAGCTCGCCGATGCCGTCGGCGTCCACAAGAACACCGTTTACAAAGACATGAAAGAACCGGAAGGCATGACATTGTCAAGAGCATGGCTCTACTTCACAGCGCTTGGTGTGCCCGTGGATGACGGACTCAACGCCTTCGCGGACAGCTTCGCGCGTTCGCTGACAATCAGATAACAGAAGGAGGTACATCATGCCAAAGATTACAAATGCGCAGTTCTGGTGCGGCATGGCTGTGCTGCTGCTCATGGTCGTCGCCGTGATCGCCGGCTTCCTCTGGCACTGGCGGAAGATCGACCGGGATATCCTGCGCGATGACCGCAAGCGCCTGACTGCATGGGCGCGGCGCTACGCGCAGCAGCTCGCAGAGCAGATGTTCCGCGAGTATGTGCGGAACATGAGATTCAATGTCCCGGTGCGGCTCGTCAATGAGTCGGACATCAACTGGGGTGAGCGGAAGGACGGTGCGGCGTGATACCGTATGGCTGGCAGCCGATCGGCGAACCGTTTATTCCGGAACTGTCGCCGGACGCAAAAGCTGTGCAGGATTTCATCACGGAAAACAGCATCGCGAAGATCACGCACAGAACCGAATCCGCAATGTGCAGAGCGCTGCACATGAGCATTGACCGCTTGCAGGATGCGGTCTACGAAATCAGAAAATGGGAGGCTATCAGAATGGGCAAACTTACCAATCAGCAGCGAGCCGCAATTTACCAGGCATGGAAGGACGGCACAACGCAGAAGGAACTCGCAAAGCAGTACGGTGTATGCGCTCAGGCAATCAGCCAGCTTTGCGCCAAACTGGCGAAAGCTGAGCAGGAAATCATGCAGCCCGCATCGGAGGAAAAGCCGAAGCCCGGCATCATCAATCCGGAGTTCGACGCTGCTGTCGATGCCATGATCGCAGAGAGCAAGTCTGCGGATGCAGAGGAACCGGCTGCGATCGCAGAAACCGCAAAGCCGTCGGCTGTGATCCCGGACTATGTGCTCTACGCGGTCGATTGCCGGATCGCAGAGCTCGAACATCGCTTGCAGGATTTTGCAGATCAGAAAGCAATGCTCGAACACGATCTGCGGAGGCTGCAAGAGAATATCGAATCCGTACAGGACGAGCATGACAAGCTCGCAGACTGGAAGCTGGAGGTGGATCCGTGAGAGCACTGAGAATCATGCTGAACAGCATTGCTATGGTCGATGTTGACAGCGATCTTTCCGCAATGCGCGAGGCTGTCGGCGGAGAGATCGAGACGATCGGACTGCGTGACGGCGGTGTGATGATCGTCAATCGGGACGGGATGCAGCAGCAGTATCCGCATAATGATACCGCGTCCTGCATCAGCGGGCGTCACATCTACGGAACGGCGCTGATCGTCGGCGCGGACGGCGACGATTTTGATGATATGCCAGAGCAGTATCTTCCGCTGCTGGGGCTGGGGGAATGAGCTTATGAAGGCACTGAAAATTGATACTGACGGCACGATGCAGCCGGTCGGGATCACCGGCGACACGATTGAGCAGCAGAATGACAGCATCTATGAGCATCTCGGCGGATACTTTGATACCGTCCGGCTGTCTGATGATGCAATCATGCTTGTCGATGACGAGGGACTGCTGAAAGGTCTGCCGATGAATCCGGCGGCAATGATGGTTGCAAGCTATCCGATGCTGGTCGGTGTCGCTCTGATCGTCGGTCTGATGCCGACAGAGGTCGGAGATGTCTTCACGGACTGCCCGCAGCGCTTCATCCGCTTTGCGGAGAGCATCCAACAGGAAGGAGGGAAGCTGAATGCTTGAAATAAAGGCTAATGGGACAATGGTTGAGATTGAGGCGAAAGGCACGATGTCTGATCTTCTCAACGAATATGCCCGCATGACCGCCTCGTTGATGCACAACTTTCTGAAACATTGCAACACAGACACAGACAGCGAATACAAGCGCATCGCTGAAATTATGTCCGGCGCGTTTTGCGCAGGTATGGAGCAGGCAATGGACAGGCGCAGAAAAGAGGTCTTACATGAAAGCGCCGAGTAAAAGGAAAAGCCGCATCCGATGGGCTAGATCGGACACGGCTGCAAACAAAATGTCTACGCTGTTATTATACAGCAGAAAGGAAGAATTGTCAAGATGGCTACTGTGAAAAAAGCGGATGAGGGTATCCTCATCAACATGGAACGAATCGAAAAGAAAACCGTTCAGCTCCGTCTGATTGGTGACTCGCCGCTGATCACGCATTGCTGGTCGGAGAAAGCCCGCAAACAGATGCTCGACAGCATGACGGGTGCAAGCAAGGGCAAGAAAAAGCCGCCGAAGCGCCCGGTGATCGAGTTCATTGACAGCCTCTACTGGCTCAGTCACAAGCCGGAGCTTCCCGATGATGCATCGGATGAAGATGCAGAAATCGCGTTTCAGAATGCAGTTGCGGCGGGCGCACAATTCGGCTTCCCCGCAATCGGAATCAAGCTGGCGGCAAACAGCGCAGCATACCGGCTCGGCTGGGTTCGCAATCAAATGCAGCTTCGCGGCTGCTACTACATCGAGCCAGATGTCGGCGACTGTGTAATTATCAAAGGTGATGCACCGATCATGCGCGAGGACTGCGTGACGGTCGGTATGGGCGGCACAGATCTGCGCTATCGCGGGCAGTTCAACAACTGGTATATGGACATCCGCCTGACTTACACAACGGCATTCAACTTCCCGCTGGAATCGCTGATCAATGTTATCAATGCAGGCGGATTTGCCTGCGGCATCGGCGAATGGCGCGTCGAGCGTGACGGGCAGTACGGCTGTTTCCATGTTGAGACAGCCTGATAATATGTGACATGGTTTGGCAGTCGGGGTTAGGTCCGTTGAGATATGGAATGTTATGGTGCGGCATGGCAGTCGAGGCAAGTTCCGGTATATCGGGGCAAGTCCCGTTACGGAATGGCGTGATCCGGCTCGGCAGTCAAGGTGAGGTCTGGTATCTGCGGCGCGATGGTGTGAGTCAAGTCAAGTTAAGGCGTGGCTGTCAAGGTGGGTCAAGGACTGATATGTTCCGTTTAGGTGCTGCAAGGCAGTCACGGAGTGTTAAGGTACGGCAAGGCACGGCCTGTCGAGTTCTGGCGAGGCAGTCAAGGTACGGCGCGTTACGGAGAGTAAAGGTTCTGTGAGGTTGGACAGTCATGGCACGGCTGTCGGGGCGAGTTCCGGCGGTGCGAAGCAGGATCATGCTCGGTACGGCAGTCAGGGTGTGGATCATTTGAGAAAGGAGGAAGTCACATGGTCTATCAATGGAAAACCGCATCCCGTGTCACAGCAGACCCGAACGCAGCAGCAGAACAGTTTGCGGCGCTCGTTCAGACGGTCGGTCTGACACAGCAGACGGTGCTCAATGCAAACCGTCCTGCGGATGCGCCGCTGCACAACGAATTTGAGTGGGATGATACCGAAGCGGCAGAGAAATACCGTCTGCATCAGGCAGGGCATCTGATCCGGTCGCTGATCATCGTGCCGGAGCATGAGGATCAGGAGAACAGCAAACAAGCAGAGCCGGTGCAGGTGCGGGCATACTTCCAGATTCAGGGAACATTCCAGCCGGTGACAGCGATCGTGCAGGAGCCGGACAAGTACGAGCTGCTTCTTGCGCAGGCAAAGTCTGAAATGGCGGCGTATCTGAACAAGTACAACACGCTCAAAGAATTGCAGCCGTTCCGGGATGCATTCAACGCAATGAAATAAGAATATTCACAGGAGGAATAAGAATGTCAGCAGTTAAGATTTCCGCGCTTGAGCTGGAAAACATCAAGCGCATCAAAGCGGTTCAGCTCACGCTCACACCGAACGGGCTGAACCTGATCGGCGGGAACAACCGGCAGGGCAAGACCTCGGTGCTGGACGCAATCTGCTGGGCTTTAGGCGGCGACCGCTACAAGCCCTCACAGCCGCAGCGCGAAGGCTCGGAGATTCCGCCGCACCTGCGGATCACGCTCTCGAACGGTCTGATCGTGGAGCGCTCCGGCAAGAATTCAGCGCTCAAGGTCATTGACCCGAACGGACGCAAGGGCGGGCAGCAGCTTCTCAATGAGTTTGTGGAGCAGTTCGCGCTCGATCTCCCCGCGTTCATGGCGATGACCGACAAGAAGAAAGCGGATGTGCTGCTGCGCATCATCGGCATCGGCGAGCAGCTCTATCAGATGGAGCAAAACGAACAGCAGCTCTATAACCGGCGCACAGAGATCGGTCGCATCGCTGACCAGAAGAAGAAATATGCGCAGGAAATGCCGCTGTATACCGATGTACCGAAGGAGCCAGTCAGCGCGGCGGAGCTGATCGCAGAGCAGCAGGAGATCCTCGCACGAAACGGTCAGCGGCAGCAGTGGCAGCGCGACATTCAGAGCATCGACATTGCGATCCAGAATGTCACCGCTGAGATTGCCCGCACCGAGCAGACACTCGCAGATCTTCGCGCACAGCTCACAGCGTGGCAGGAGAAAGCCGATGCCGCAAAGAAGTCGCCGGAGGAGCTTGCAATGGAATCCACGGCAGAGCTGGAGGAACAGCTTCGCGCCGTTGAAACCGTCAATGCCAAAGTACGCGCAAACTGCGACCGCGAGAAAGCCGAGCTCGATGCCGATGATTTCCGGCGGCAGTACGATGCACTTTCCGAGGAACTGGATGCTGCACGCGCAGCACGGCGCAAGCTGCTCGACGGTGCGCAGATGCCGCTTGACGGGCTGTCTGTCGAGAACGGCGCTCTGATCTACAACGGGCAGGCTTGGGATAATATGTCCGGCGCCGATCAGATGATTGTCGCGGCGTCCATTGTCCGCAAACTGAATCCGAACTGCGGCTTTGTCCTGCTGGACAAGCTCGAACAGATGGATTTGCAGACACTTGCAGACTTTGGAAAATGGCTCGAAGCGGAGGGCTTGCAGGCGATCGCAACGAGAGTCAGCACCGGCGGCGAGTGCTCTGTTCTGATCGAGGACGGCTATTCCGTCACGCCTGAGCCGCCGAAAACATGGCAGAAAGGAGTATTCTGATGAAGATTACAAGAGGCATCCAGCAAAAGCCCCTGAAAGTGGTCGTGTACGGCCCGGAGGGAATCGGCAAATCGACCTTCGCGAGTATGTTCCCCGATCCGCTGTTCATCGACACCGAGGGCAGCACTGCCCGCATGGATGTCGCCCGCACTGAAACGCCGACCAGCCTTGCAATGCTGATGCAGATTCTCACGGAGGTGCGCGACAATCTTGCAGACGGCAGCCGTCCGCCCGTCTGCAAGACGCTTGTCATTGACACGATCGACTGGGCAGAGCGGCTCTGCACGGCGGCAGTCTGCGCGAAGAACGGCAAGACCGGCATTGAGGACTTCGGCTACGGCAAGGGTTACAGCTATGTTTACGAGGAGATGGGGCGCATCCTGAATCTGCTGAACGACATCTGGGAGCGCGGAATGCATATTGTTATCACGGCGCACGCGGCGATCCGCAAGTTTGAGCAGCCGGACGAGATGGGCGCATACGACCGGTGGGAGCTGAAGCTCATCAATTCCCCGAAGTGCAACTCCTGTGCAATGGTGAAAGAGTGGGCGGACATGGTGCTGTTCGCCAATTACAAGACCTATGCAGTCGCGGCGGATAAGGACGGCAAGAAGATGAAGGCGCGGGGCGGCGAGCGCGTCATGTATACCGCGCACAATCCCTGCTGGGATGCAAAGAACCGCTTTGGTCTCGCGCCGGAGCTGCCGTTTGATTTCGCGCAGATCGCGCACATCTTCGGACAGACCGTGCCTGTATCCAATATGCAGCAGCCGACAACCAGTGCAAATTCTGCACCGGTTCAGCAGACAGCTCCGCCCGAACCGCCGAAGCCCGCGCCTGTTGCGGATGCCTCAAAGGATATTGGCAGTCTGGATGAGTTTCAGCCGATTGAGAATGTCGGAATCCCGGACGGCATTCCGCCGCAGCTCGCAGACCTGATGCGGCAGAACGGTGTCACCGAGAGCGAGATTCAGCTCGCAGTCGGTATGCGCGGATACTTCCCGGAGAATATGCCGATCGCGAATTACCCGCCGGACTTTATTCAGGGTGTGCTGATCGGCGCGTGGGCGCAGGTATTCGGAATGATTCAGGAAAACCGTAAACTTCCGTTTGAGTAAGAAAGGAGCATGACAATGGCACAATTCGGAGCAGAATACGAGGAGATCGGCTATGAGGGCATGATCGAGGAGGAATCCGGCGGCTTTACTTTGCTGCCGGAGGACGACTATGATTTCACGGTCAGCAAGATCACACGCGGGCGCTATGAGGGCAGCGACAAAATGCCCGCCTGCAACAGCGTGACTGTCGAGCTGACGGTCTGGGGCGCACAGGACAAGGCCACGATCTCCGAGCGCTTTTTCCTTGTCAAGAAATTCGAGTGGAAGCTCTCGCAGTTCTTCCTGTCGATCGGCGTGAAGAAGCACGGCGAGCCGCTCATGATGCGCTGGAACATCGAGGGGATGCGCGGCAAGTGCAAGGTCTACATCGACCATTACAAGAAGAATGACGGCAGCGACGGGCAGTCAAACAAGATCAAGAAGTTCTATGCCTATGACGAGCAGGTGCAGACGGTTTCTCCGCAGCCGGCATCCAATACGCCGCAGCAGTACCAGCAGAGTTATCAGCAGCCTGCGCAGCAGACCGCATGGCAGCCCCGTCCGCAGTCGTCCGGCGGATGGACTCCGGGTAACTTCTGATGGAATTAAGACCGTATCAACAGGAAGCACGGACGGCAGTGGAAAGCGAGTGGGACGCGGGCAACTCCCGCACCCTGCTCGTGCTGCCGACCGGCTGCGGCAAGACCATTGTGTTCGCGAAGATTGCAGAGGACAGCGTGCGGCAGGGCGACCGCGTGCTGATCCTCGCGCACCGGGGCGAGCTGCTCGATCAGGCGGCGGACAAGATCAAGACCGCGACCGGGCTGATCTGCTCGACCGAGAAAGCGGAGCAATCCTGCCTTGACAGTGCATCGCGCTGGTATCGGATCACGGTCGGCTCGGTGCAGTCGCTCATGCGGCAATCGCGCCTTGACCGCTTCGATCCTGACTATTTCCAGACGATCATCATTGACGAAGCACATCATGCCGTTTCGGACAGCTATCAGAGAGTGCTGCAATACTTCGACGGTGCGCGGGTGCTTGGCGTGACGGCGACACCTGACCGGGGCGATATGCGGGAGCTTGGCAATGTCTTTGACAGTCTGGCATACGAATATACGCTGCCGAGGGCAATTAAAGAAGGCTATCTCTCACCGATCAAGGCGGTCACGATCCCGCTGAAGCTCGATCTCTCCGGTGTAGGCGTGCAGTCCGGTGATTTCAAGCCCGGCGATCTGGATTCCGCGCTTGACCCGTATCTATGGCAGATCGCGGATGAAATGAAGAAATACTGTGCAGACCGCAAGACGGTTGTTTTTTTGCCGCTGATCAAGACCTCGCAGAAGTTCCGCGATATTCTCAATGATTCGGGATTCCGTGCAGCGGAGGTCAACGGGCAGTCTGATGACCGCGCAGAAGTCCTCGCGGATTTCGATGCGGGCAAATACAATGTTCTCTGCAACTCCATGTTATTGACCGAGGGCTGGGACTGTCCGTCCGTTGACTGCGTGATCGTGCTGCGCCCGACAAAGGTGCGCTCATTGTACTGCCAGATGGTCGGGCGCGGCACAAGGCTCTGCGAGGGCAAGGATCACTTATTGCTGCTGGATTTCCTCTGGCACACGGAACGGCACGAGCTGTGCCGCCCTGCGCACCTGATCTGCGATAACAGCGAGGTCGCGGAGAAAATGACCGAGGATCTCGCAGAGCAGGCAGGCTGCGAAATGGACATCGAGGAAGCGGCGCAGACCGCATCTGACGAGGTGCAGGCGCAGCGTGAGGAAGCACTCGCAAAACAGATCGAAGCGTGCAAATCTCGCAAACGCAAGCTCGTGGATCCGCTGCAATATGAAATGTCGATCTGCGCGGCAGATTTGTCCGGCTATGTTCCGACGTTCGGCTGGGAATGCGCACCGCCGACTGATAAGCAAAAGGCGGCGCTCGAAAAGCGCGGCATCTTCCCGGACGAGATCGAGAACGCGGGCAAGGCGAAGCTCCTGCTTGACCGTCTGGAAAAGCGCCAGAGCGCCGGACTGACCACGCCGAAGCAGATTCGATTCCTCGAATCGCGGGGCTTTCAGCACGTCGGCACATGGCAGTTTGAAGCGGCATCGAGCATGATTTCCCGCATCAGCGCGAACGGCTGGCAGATTCCGCGCGGCGTGAATCCGCAAACATATACACCGACGCAGGAGGTGAACGCATTTGAACCTTTTGGAGATCCTTTCGCATATTCCGCCGTCTGATCTGACCTATGATGAATGGACAAATGTCGGCATGGCGCTCAAGCACGAGGGCTATACCGCCGCAGACTGGGATGAATGGAGCAAGGCAGATGCACGCTATAAAGCAGGCGAATGCGAGCGCAAATGGCACACATTCAAGGGCAATGCCGAGCCGGTCACGGCGGGTACGATCGTGCAGATG
>CAMOOV010000036.1 GCA_946621745.1 uncultured Ruminococcus sp. | reverse complement strand
AAATGGGATTCCCAAGGGGCAATGTCCCTTGGGCGGGGTTTGGGGCGGAGCCCCATTATAAATCCGTCGGAGACACCTCTGAATCCCGGTTTACCAAGAATTATGTCTTGTGAGGTGAGACGATGACGCTGACCGGTGCAATGCTGCTTCTTTCACTGCTCGCATCCGGGCTCTGTCTGGCAGCGATCACGCTGCATATTCTCGGAAAAACCGCAGAGCAGCGCAAAGATCGCAAATCCGCAGACCTGCTGCGAAATCTGTCGTGCTTCTTCACACTGTTCGGGGTGATCGGCTGGATCTGCGCCGGAACGCTGCTGTTTGCCGCAATCGCACAGGCAAAGCACTGACAAAGGAGCATGATGCAATATGCATAACTGGAGCAAAATCCGGCAAAAGCTGGAGCAGGAATATCTTGCGCAGTCGCTGCGCGGACGGCTGACATATTTCGTGACCGCTTATCACGGAACGCATGACAGCGATGAGGGCAGAGCCGCTGTCCGGCTGGACGGCGCGGAGATTCTCAAAAGCAATTATTTTGACCGCATGGCGGCGCAGTGGCAGCACTACTATGCCGCAGACAAAGCACAGCGCGATCACGGCGCATGGCGGCAGTCGGCACTGGATGCGCTCCGTGACGGCACATTCTATCAGGCTGATTTTTACCGCGCATTCGCGGAATTTGACAGTCAGCCGATCGCGGAGAGCCTTGTCTCGGAGAATGCGCTCGTGCGGATGTTCGCGCTGCTCGACCGCCGCACCGGAAAGCGCAGGCTCGAAGCCCTGCGCGACACCATGCGCACAGAACCGCAATGGCTGCAAATGATCTATCATATTCGGTTGGAGGCGGAGCAGATGCCGCACTCCGGAAAGGAACATTCAATGAAAAAAGGTATCCTATTCGATCTCGACGGCACACTCTGGGATTCGTCCGAGCAGGTCACGGCGGCATGGAACAAAACGATCCGCGAACGCACCAACCGCAGCGAGCAGTTCACCGTGGATGATATGCACAATTTCATGGGCAGGACAATGGAGGCAATCGCGGCGCTGATGTTCCCTGCGCTGCCGGAGCCGGAGCGCATTGCCATTCTGAAGCAGTGCAGCGAGGACGAGCTGTCGCATCTCAATGCCGGAGACTGCCCGCCGCTCTATCCGGATGAGCAGGCCGTTCTGACAAAGCTCGCGGAGGAATATACGCTCGGCATCGTCAGCAACTGTCAGGTCGGCTATATCGAAATCTATCTGGACAAATGCGGATTCCCGCAGCTGTTCGCCGATCATGAATGCGCCGGACAGACGGGGCTTTCCAAGGGGCAGAATATCCGGCTCGTCATGGAGCGGCAGGGCATCACGGACTGCGTGTATCTCGGTGATACGCAGGGCGATGCGGATGCGGCAAAGGAAGCGGGCATCCCGTTCATCCATGCGGCATACGGCTTCGGCACGGCCGATGAATGCGCCGCAGCGATCCGCGATATCCGCGATCTGCCGGATGCGGTTCGCGCCGTCTTTGCCAAGCGCTGATCAGCCGCGATTTTTCATCGTATTTTCATTGCATTTTTACAGAAAATATGCTATAATAAATCAGTATGTCATGACGGAAAGGGGGCGCTGCCGAATGGGTATGCTGAATCTGCTGAAAAAGCTCTTCAAAGCCGCAGGCGGCACATTCGGAGAACCGCAGCCGGCTGCATCCAAGCCGAAACGGAAACCGGCTGCCAAAAAGCCGGCCGCCAAGAAACCCGCTGCATCAAAGCGCAAGGGTACTGCATCGCATTCCGCGCAGGTCTACGGCTCCGAGGCGATCTTTGCCAATCCCATGGCGGCACTGACACCCGTTCCGGCGCAGATCCGGCAGATGCGGTCTCTCTCAGGCTATGACAGCCTGACCGGTCAGCGCTCTATGGAACAGCTTTTCTATCAGCAGGGCAAGTACATGGAGAATTTCACCGACGATTATGCCGAGACCGTTCAGTGCGGCCGCAGCACGCCGATGTATTATAACATGAAGGATCCGGAGCTGCGCGCCTATTTTACATGGCGCACGCGCTACCGGCAGGGGATGCTGCCTGCTGCGCAGAATGCGTTCCTGCTGCTCTATGCCTACGAGATCCTGAATCTGATCGGCTTTGCGTCATCGGAGCAGGCCTATGATGCGCTCGGCAGGCTGCTCAGCGATTACGGTGAGACTTTTCCGCAGGTGCGGAAATCGCTGCTGCGCTGGATGCCGGATTTCGCCGCATTTTATCACATCCCCTACCGCCTTGACGATCCGCGGGAGGCGGCGGAGATCACGATCCTGCGGCACAGCTCCCATTCCGCAGAGGAGCTGCTGCTCGCGCTCGACCGTCTCTCGAAATATCACATCAAGGATTCCAAGCTCTATCTCGCGGAGCCGGAAAAGGTCGCCGATCTGCTGAAAGCGGTCTATGCGATGATGCTGATGCACTACGCCGAAATGAAAAACGCATCGTTTTCGGCCTATCTGCTTGGCGAACAGCGCCGCGAGGAATATATCATGTTCGAGGGGGCCGTCTTCCTGTTCCGCACCTTGCAGCAGGACGGCGATTACCGGCTCTCTCCGCTCTGCGTCTATCACTGCTTCAAGGGAAACTGGTCGCGTGAGACATTCTGCTCGGATCCGCACAGTGACCGCATCGGTGCGTTCCTGCGGACATTCGATTCGCTGCTGCGCGAGAAGCTCAATTTCAAGGGCAAGCTCAAGCAGGGCGATCTGCCGGAGGGCGATGCGGAGATCATCCGCGCCGCGATCGACGACTATTTCGAGGAGCAGAAGCGGAAGAATGCACCGGCCATCACGCTGAATGAGGACGAGCTTGACCGCATCCGGCTCGCGGCAGAGCATACGACCGATATGCTGACACTGCCGGAGGATGCCGTGCAGGAGACAGCGCCCGCTGCCGCACCGGAACCGGAGCAGGAGCCGGACGATGACGATGACAATGACGAGATACCGGATCTGCCGCTGAGCGCCCCGGCTATGGCGCTGCTGATCTGCCTTGTGACAGGCGAATCCTATCAGCCGCTGGTCGATGCCGGACAGATGCTCTCGGTGCTGGCGGACGAGATCAACGAAAATCTCTATGAACAGATCGGCGATACCGTGATCGAAATGCAGGATGACGGCACGCCGGTGCTGATCGAGGACTATCTTGACGATTTGAAAGGAATGCTGGAAACATGAATATCCCGAAGCGAATGGCCGGTGCAGTCATCCACGCATTACAGGGCGGCGTTGTGCCGCGCATCGGCTTACAGTATATCGCAGTCGGCAGAGAAAAGGAGATCGAAGCGCTGCTCCATGACATTGAGGTCATGGCGGACGGCGGCGCATCGTTCCGGTTCATCAGCGGAAAATACGGCAGCGGCAAGAGCTTTCTGCTGCAAACGATCCGAAATTACGCAATGGACAGAGGCTTTGCGGTCTGCGATGCAGACCTCTCGCCGGAGCGCAGATTGCAGGGCACGAACGGTCAGGGGCTTGCGACCTACAAGGAGCTGATGCAGAATCTCTCCACAAAGACCAAGCCGGACGGCGGCGCGCTCTCGCTGATCCTCGACCGCTGGATCAACGGCATCCGGACAGGCATTGCGGCGGAGACCGGCCTTGAACTGACCGATCCCGAATTTCATAAGCAGGTCGAAAAGAAGATCTATCAGACCGTCGATCTGCTGAGCGGTCTCGTTCACGGCTTTGATTTCGCCGCGCTCCTGCGCATCTACTATCAGTCCTTTGTCAATGACGATGCGGAGACAAAGGCCAAGGTCATCAAGTGGTTCCGCGGCGAATATCAGAACAAGACCGAAGCGAAAAATGAGCTCGGCGTCAGCATCTGCATCCGCGATGACGACTGGTATGAATATATCAAGATCTTCGCGATGTTTCTGAAACAGGCGGGCTATCAGGGACTGATCGTTCTGGTCGATGAGCTGGTCAATCTCTACAAGATCCCGCAGAGCATTTCGCGTGAGCGGAATTACGAGAAGATCCTGACGATGTATAATGACACGATGCAGGGCAAGGCGCAGTATCTCGGCATTGTCATGTGCGGTACGCCGCAGTGCATGGAGGATCCGCGCCGCGGCATCTACAGCTATGAGGCACTGCGTTCGCGGCTCATGGACGGAAAATACTGCGACGGCAAGAACAATCTCAATGCGCCGATCATCCGGCTGGAGGCGCTCAATTATGCAGAGATGCGCATTCTGGTCGAAAAGCTCGCGGAGATCCACGCCGTGCTTTACGGCTATGAGCAGATCGTCACCGCAGAGGACATGGACAGCTTTATCAAAATCGAATACGGACGAATCGGCGCGGACAGCAATCTGACACCCCGCGAGGTGATCCGCGATTTCATCGAGGTGCTGGACATCATGCAGCAGCATCCGGGCAGCACGGCAGAATCGCTGCTCGGCGGCGGAGAGGGCTTCACCTTTGCGCCGACCGCGCTGGAGGATCAGGAAACCGTTGAGGACGAATACGCGGAATTCACAGTCTGACCGCGATTCAATATGCCTGCGGCAGCGCAGCCGCAGGTACAACACACATAAGGAGAGAATTGATATGAAACTGAAAAAGAAAGCAATCCTTGCAGCAGCAGCCATGCTGCTCGGCAGCACGCTCATGCTTGCGGGATGCGGCAGCAGCAGCAGCACGGCGGCAGGCGGCAGCACCGCAGAGGGCCAGGCAGCCGGCACGGAGATCACACTGGAAAAGAACCAGTTCGTTGTGACGCTCTATCCGGAGTATGCACCGATCACCTGCGAGAATTTCGAGAGCCTCGTCAAGGATAAGTTCTATGACGGCCTGATCTTCCACCGCGTTGTCGATGACTTCATGGCGCAGGGCGGCGACCCGACCGGTACTGGTGCGGGCGGCAGCTCCAAGACGATCAAGGGCGAATTCAAGAGCAACGGCGTGGACAATCAGCTCTCGCATAAGCGCGGCATTGTCTCTATGGCACGCAGCAACGATCCGGACAGCGCATCCAGCCAGTTCTTCATCTGCTATTCCGACAGCGATACCTTCCTTGACGGCAACTATGCCGCATTCGGCGAGGTCACACAGGGCATGGAGGTCGTTGATGACTTCCTCAAGGTTGATCGCGCAGTCAACAGCAGCGGCGAAATGGCATCCCCGAAGACACCGATCACGATTGATACCGCAGTCATGGCGGCGGATGACAAGGACGGCAATCACCGTGTTCTGTTCACCATGCAGGACTTCCTGAAATAATGATTTCAGACTGTTTTCAGCGAGAAGCATGATAATGAATGCATCCCGTTCCGGATAAGCGGGACGGGATGCATTGTAATATATGTGTTTCTTACACAACCCGGTATTTAGTGGTGTCTCCGACGGATTTATGTTTGCCAGCTGGTTTTTAATGATAAACGATATTATATGTTTGCACAATCCGGCATGACGGATGCGCAGGCTCCTTTATACATTCTTACTGATAAAAATTTATCGTGAATCGTTAAACGGTGGTGACATATGAACGCATTTGACCGCTATGCTCCCTTTATTCAGGAATATATTTTCCGCAGCGGCTGGAAAAGTCTCCGGCCGGTACAGGTCGCTGCTGCGGATGTGATCTTCAACTCTGAGGACAATGTGCTGATCTCCGCATCGACGGCCTCCGGCAAGACCGAAGCGGCGTTTTTTCCGGTGCTGACGCTCATGGAGGAGAATCCGCCGCAGTCGGTCGGCGCAATCTATATCGCCCCGCTGAAAGCGCTCATCAATGACCAGTTCTCCCGCATGACCGAGCTCTGCGCGCCTGCGGATATCAAGGTCTGGCGCTGGCACGGCGATGTCGGGCAGTCCCAGAAAACAAAGCTGCTCAAAAATCCCTCCGGCATTTTGCAGATCACGCCGGAATCGCTCGAAGCGCTGATGCTCCACAAACACGCGATGATCCCGAAGCTGTTCCGCGATCTGCGATTTGTCATCATCGACGAGGTGCATTCGCTCCTGCGCGGCGACCGCGGCGGACAGACACTCTGCCTGATCGAACGGCTCTCCGATCTCTCCGGCGCAAGGCCGCGCCGCATCGGACTTTCCGCGACGATCGGCAATATCGAACAGGCTGCGGAATATCTCGGCACCGGCTCCGGCCGGCATACGGTCATCCCGCGGCTCGAAGCGCAGAAAAGCACATGGCGGCTCTCAATGGAGCATTTCTATGCAATGGACACGCAGGCCGCCGATGGACGGGAGATCGAAGCGGCCGAGCCGCTGGAACGCGAGACCGATCCCGCGCCGCAGCACGCCGATCCCGCTTACGGCTATATCTTTTCGCATACCCGCGGCAAAAAATGTCTGGTGTTCGTCAATTCCCGCGAGGAATGCGAGGCCGTCACGACCTCGCTGCGGCAATACTGCGAATGGAATCACGAGCCGGACAGATTTCTCATTCATCACGGCAATCTCTCTGCCGCATTCCGCGAGACCGCAGAAGCCGTCATGAAGGACGAGGAGCAGATCCTCACGACCGTCACGACCGCGACGCTTGAGCTCGGCATCGACATCGGCAAGCTGGAACGCGCTTTTCAGCTCGATGCACCGTTTACGGTCTCCTCGTTTTTGCAGCGGCTCGGACGCACCGGCCGCCGCGGGCTCCCGCCGGAGATGTGGTTCGTCATCCGCGAGGAGGAGCCGGAGGCGCGGGCTATGCTGCCCTCGACCGTTCCGTGGAAGCTCTTGCAGGGGATCGCGCTCGTGCAGCTCTATGCCGAAGAGCACTGGGTCGAGCCGCCGAAGCTCGACCGCCTGCCGTTCAGCCTGCTCTATCATCAGACCATGAGCACGCTCGCGGCGAACGGCGAAATGACGCCCGCACAGCTTGCGGGCAGAGTCCTGAAGCTGCAGCCGTTCCGCCGCATCACGCAGGACGATTACCGCATCCTGCTGCGTCATCTGATCGACAGGGATCATATCCAGCGCACCGAGCGCGGCGGCCTGATCGCAGGTCTCGCCGGAGAGCGCGTCATCAATAACTACAAATTCTACGCCGTTTTTCAGGACAGCGAGGAATTCACCGTGCGCTGCGATTCGCAGGAGATCGGCACGATCGTCCAGCCGCCCCCGCCCGGTGAAAAGATCGCGATCGCCGGTCATGTCTGGGTCGTGGACGAGGTCGATTTTGACCGGCATATCGTCTACTGCACGCAGGTCAAGGGCAAGGTGCCGGCCTATTTCGGCGACTGCCCCGGCGATATCCAGACGAAGATTCTGGAGCGGATGCGCGGCGTTTTGCAGGAGGAGAAACAATATCCGTATCTCATGAAAAACGCGGTCGCAAGGCTGGACCTTGCGCGGAATGCGGCGGTGCATTCCGGTCTGCTGAAGGAGCCGCTGATCTGCATGGGCGGCGAAATGTGGGCGCTGTTCCCGTGGCTCGGCAGCTACGCATTTCTGGCGATGGAGCGCTTTCTCAAGGTCAAATGCGCACAGCGGCTGCATCTTTCCGGACTCAGCCCGGCGCGGCCGTATTTCATGACATTCAAAATGAAGGTCAGCAAGGCGGAATTCTACCGCATCACGGCGGAGGAGGCCGCGGCGGAATTTGATCCGATGGATCTGGTCTATCCGGATGAGATCCCGCTCTTTGAAAAATATGACGAATATGTACCGGCGGAGCTTGTGCGAAAGGGCTTCGCGAACGGCATACTCGCGGTCGGTGAGATGAAGGCGCGCATCGCGGACTGGATGGGCGATATCGCGCCGGAGGGCTGACCGGAAAAAGGGGATTTTACAATGAAAACAAAACGAATCTGTGCGGCGGTCGGCGCGGCGGCGATGCTCTCTCTGACCGTGCGGGAGCTGCCGCCTGTTACGGTATCTGCCGCCAAAACGGTCTCGCTGACGGACTTTGCAGCGGCAATGAAGAAGCTGACCGCGCAGGATGCCGGACGGGAGATCTTCGGCGAGCTGATCTTTGACAAGGCCGCCGGAACGCTCTCCGCGGACGGCGGCGATCCGACCGGTTCCGCCGGCGGACTGACCGTCCGCGGCGGTGAGCTGTATCTCGATTCCGCGCAGCCTGAAAAGCAAAGCGGCATCTCTGCGCAGTCTGTTGTCGAAGCAGTGCGCTTTGCGGATGCGGCGGAGGAAAACGGCTATTCCGTGCAGGAGCGCGGCGATTCGCTCCGCATCACGAATGAATTCCAGACGGCGCGTCTGATCGTCAAGGCGGCGGGCTCAATCGACCGGCACGGCGCAAAGGATATCGCAGAGGGCTACCGCGATCTGCATATTCTGCAATACGAAACGCCCGCAGAGGCCTATGCTGCATATCAGCAGTATTCCGAAGATACGGCGGTGCAGTATGTCCAGCCGTCGCACCGCATCACGGTCACGGCGGACGATTCCGGTTCCGGTGATGCGGATGCCGCAGCCTACAACACATGGGGCGCGGAGATGATGGGCATTCCGGCATTCACGGAGACCTATCTGAATGCCGAGGTACTGCCGGAGGTCAAGGTCGCGGTCATCGACACGGGCATTGATCCCCGGCCGGAGATCTTTGCCGGACGGCTGCTGGACGGCGGCTTCAACTTCTCCAGCTCCGGCAACGATACACCGGACGACGATCTCTATCACGGCACACATGTTGCCGGAACGATCTGCGAGCTGACACCGCGCAATGTCAAGCTCCTGCCGGTCAAATCCTTTGACAGCGGCGGCAGCACGAGCGATGAGCAGATCTACGCGGGCATCATGTATGCACTGGAACAGGGCGCGGATATCGTCAACATGAGCTTCGGCGGACTCGGCGTCAGCCCGCTGGAGGTCGAAGCAATGGAGATCGCCGACGAAGCGGGCATGATCTGCTGCGCATCCGCGGGCAACAACGCGGACGATGCCGGATATTACTATCCGGGCAGCATTGACAGCTGCATCACGGTCGGCGCCGTCGATATCAATATGGAGCATCCTGAGTTTTCCAATACCGGAAAATCACTGGATGTTGTCGCGCCGGGCGTTGATATTCTCAGCTATGTGCTGGGGGAGAATACGCTGGAAAAGAAAAACGGAACGAGCATGGCAACACCGCACGTCACGGCCTGCTGTGCGCTGCTCCGCTCCTATGACAAGGAGATCACCCCGCAGCGTGCAGAGGCGCTCCTGCGTGTCAATGCAGAGGATATCGGCGAACCGGGCTTTGATGACAAATTCGGCTGGGGCTTTGCCTGTATGTCGGATTTCCGCTGGGATGACGGCATCTGTCCCGCGCCGGAATATTCACTGAAATCCGGCAATTACGGCAAGGCAAAGGCCGTTGAACTGACGGCCGCTTCTCCGGATATGCAGATCTATTACACAACGGACGGCAGCCTGCCGAACAAGCAGACCGGCACGCTCTATACAGAGCCGCTGACGGTCACGGAAACCACGCATCTGCTTGCAGTCTGTGTGCAGGACGGCTGGCTGAACAGCGTTCCGGCGGAGGCAGTCTATATGATCGGCGGCAAGGATGTCCCGGATGCGCTGGAGATCGAAGACGGCGTTGTGACCGCATACCGCGGTGTACTGGAGACGCTGACCGTTCCCGAAACCTATGACGGAAAACCGGTCACGGCGGTCGGCGCTGCGGCCTTTGCGGACAATCATTTCATCAAAGAGGTCACGCTGCCGGATTCTGTCACAAAGATCGAAGATACTGCATTTTTCGGATGTCCGGCACTGGAATCGGTCACGGCAAACGGCGCAGAAGAAATCGGCATAAAAGCCTTTGCGAACGACACAGCGCTGACTACAGCCGCCCTGAACAGCACATTGACCGTGCTCGGCGCGGATGCATTTTCCGGCTGCGCATCCCTCAAAACACTGTCTGCCCGCGGCATCCGCGAAATCCCGGACAATGCGTTCCTCGGCTGCGAATCGCTTTTCTGTGTATCCTTTCCGGATGCGGCTGTCATCGGGGAGCAGGCCTTCTCCGGATGCAGCAGCCTGACGGAGATCCGAATCCCGTTTGCGAAGGTCTCGGAAATCGGCGCATACGCCTTTGCCGGCTGTCAGCAATGGAACGGCATTTTGCAGCTCCCGGCGCTCGGATCACTCGGTGAGGGTGCATTTCAGAACGCCCGGAGTCTTCGCAGCGCCGAGCTTTCCGAACGCATCACGGCGCTGCCGGATTCGGCATTTGAAGGCTGCGAAAGCCTGCGCATCCTGAATCTGCCGGCTGTCACCTCGATCGGTGCATATGCGCTCGCTGTGAATAACGGCTCCGACAATACGATGCTGACACTGGACTGCTCAAAGATCACCGAGGTCGGCGAATATGCGTTTCAGGGCTTCATGTTCGGCAGCGGCTGTGCGCGTACAGAGTTTTCCGCGCTTACGGAAATCTCCGCACATTCCTTCAGCGGTGTCATTGCCGGTATCATCGCACTCCCGCAGGTCAAAGCCGTACCGGACAACGCCTTTGCAAGCTGCAATCTCCTGTGTGCGGAGCTGCCGAATGCCGAAACGGTCGGCAGCGGCGCACTGACCGGCTGCCGGTCGGCCTTCCTGACAAAAAAGCTCCGTTCCATTGCAGCGGATGCACTCAAGGAAAATATGTGGATCATCACCTATGATACGCTTCCGATTCCGGAGGATGCACCCGCATATCAGACCTGCGCAGAGCCGTTCGTCATGCATACCGCGCCCCGCAATCAGGATGTCAGTGCGCATACCGGTCATGTGCTGGATGTACTGGCCTGCGGAAAAGACCTGACCTATCAGTGGTATGCGCTGGACGGAGAAGCAGAGTCCGCGCTGGACGGCGAAACCGCACCGCAGTTCACACCGGATACGGCGGAGACAGGCGTGCGCAATTACCGCTGCCGGATGACCGACAGCACCGGCATGACAGAGCAGGTCGATTTCCGGATCACGGTCGGCAGCAGCGATCCATTCAGAGAAGCCGCAGCCGATACGCTCTACAGCGAGGACGGCAGTGCATCTGCATATTATTCGTTCACGCCGACCGAAAGCGGCGCCTATACACTGCGAACCTACGGCGATACACGCACAGTCTGTCTGCTGACCGATGCCGCAGGCCGTGCGGCGGCATATTCGGCACTGGAGAACGGCGAGACCGTTCTGCGCGCCGATCTGACCGCCGGAACACCGTATTACTTTGAGATCAGCGGGCTCTGGGAAGGCAGCTATTCCGTGCTTCTCAGCAGCAGCAGAGCTAGGTTTGACCTCACGGATTGCAGTCTGCGGATCACGGCGCAGGACAAAGTCCCCTATGATGCAGGATATCATCCGGCTGTGGCTGTGATTGCGCCGGACGGAACGGAACTGAACGGAGACACCGATTACATCATCCGCTTTGAGACGCACGATCAGTATCAGCATATCCGTGTCTGCGGCATCGGTGATTATTTCGGCAGCCTCGCAGAGACAGTCACCGTCTATCAGCAGATCCGGGAAGACACAGTCATCCCGGCCGCACCGGAAAGCCGCTACGATCCCGCAGTCTATGTCTTCATCCCGAAGGTCAGCGCGATCTATCATTTCTATGCTTCGCCCGGTGAAGGCTATGCAGATGACTATATGAAGCGAAACCGCGTCGGCTCATTCCGGAACGCACAGTACGCCGGATTCCAGACAACCTGCATGATTGCCAATACCCCGGACGGCAGGGAAACCGTCTATGCCCGCGCAGATTATTCCGAGATCACGGGCTCATTCTTCCGCATCTCCGTGATGCTCCGTGCCGGCCAGACTTATTATCTGCGCTGCGGAGCGAATGCGCCTGCAAAATATACCTTCACGGTCACACAGAATGATTATGACATCCGACAGGCGGCCGTCTCCGGCAATTTCAATGCGGAATACGATCCCGATGTGCAGTTCACGCCGAAGGTCAGTCTGACGCTGAACGGCGAAAAGCTGATTCCCGGCAAGGATTTCCAGATCATCACACGGCAGCAGGATGTTCCGGGCAAACCGGAGATCACGATTGTCGGCTGCGGCCTCTACTACGGACAGATCGTCCGCACGGCGGAGCTGGTCTACAGCTATCCGGTTCTGCCGGATTCCTATATCACGGAGCGCGAACCGGTTCGCGTGACCTGCGCAGACAGCCGTCTGACAATCCTGCGGTTCAGGGTGACGGAGGGGGCAACGCCGAACGCCGTCCTGCGCTACCGCATTGTCAATGAACGACGCTCCGGCGGCTATATTCTCACACAGCTGTTCCGGTATCTGCCGGAGGTGAGGATGTGTTCGCGCATCACCCCGATGACCGGCGAGACGAATGACTATCAGCTGACAAACGGCGAATACTGCGTGGTCTGCTGCCGTGAATTTGCGGACGCTGCATCCGCGGCGGATATCACGGTATTACAGCCCTATTCGCTGGCAGATGCGGCGGTCGAAATTACCGATATGCCCTATACCGGATCGGAGGTTCCGTGCCCTGTGACCGTGACGGCACCGGACGGAACCGTTCTGGAGGAAAAGAAAGATTTCACGGTCGTCTATAAGGACGGCAATACTATGTTCGGCGAATGTGCATTTTCGCTGCGGCCGACGAATACGAGCTTCGGTATCCGGGAAGGCAAATTCAACATCTATGTTTCGATCCCGGAGGATGTGCCGGAGCTGGAGATCGGCTCCCATGCGGTCAAGGTCACGCTTGATGACAGGCTGGCCTGCTACCGCATCACGCCGGAGACCGACATGAGCTATCTGCTCGGCACGACCGATGTACCGAATACCGTTCTGCGCGTATTCTCCGAGGATCTGGAAATGCTGGAGCAGGATTACGGCACCGGTACAAACGCTGTCAAATTCACGGTTCCCGCCGGTGAAACGCGCTATCTCATGGTCAAGTTCAACGGCGAGGAGCGCGAGGGCACGATCAATTTCCGGCTCGAAACGACACTGCATCTGCTTTCCGACTGTGAGGTTGTTACCGCGCCGCAGGTCTGGACAGGCGAACCAATCGCGCCGCCGGTACAGTTCATTGACGGTGATTATACGCTTATCGAGGGCAAGGACTACAAGCTGCGCTATACCGCCGATGATATCAATGTCGGAACGGCAACCGCGAATTATTACGGCATCGGCGATTATTACGGTGTCTGCGATGTTGCATATCAGATTGTCGTGCCGGATATCGAAGCACTCCGAAGCGGCGACTGCTTCCCGATCCTGCTGAACGAATCCTACTATGCAGCCGAGATCGACACACCCTATGTGCTGTTCAGCTATCAGGGGGCGTGTGCGGCAGAGCTGAATCTGCTGGTCTACGAAGCCAGATGCCGGCTAAGCGTGCAGGTCTATGACAGCAAGGGCGAGCTGGTTTCGACGATGTTCATGAAGTCCAGAGAATCGCTGCCGCTGAGCTATCCGGAGGACGGCGGAACCTACTATTTCCTCTTTGCACCGACTGATATTTCCGGAACGAACCGTTCCTTCAATCTGATTCTTCAGGACAAATCCAATCCGGATATGGAGCGTCTGACCGATGCAGAGGGCGGTGTTGTGTACCGTATCAGTCAGGAGAACAGCTATGCAGAGGTCTACGGACTGGCGAAGGATTTCAGGGGCGATTCGCCGCTGATCCTCAAGCCCGAGGCCGACGGACTGCCTGTGCAGTTCATTCCGGAGGCGCTGTTCGCGATCCTGCCGGAGGGGACGGTCGTGATCGGCTATCCCGGCTGTCCTGCGGCAGAATACGCCGATCAGTACGGCTTCATCTATCAGGAGGCGGCTGCCGGTGCTGTGACCGGCGACATCAACGGCGACGGGCGCTGCTCGAAAGCAGATATCCCGATGCTGCTCGCGCTCATGACAGAACACAGTCTGCTGGATCCGGAACGGATCGCACCGGCAGGCGCCGATCTCAACGGCGACGGCATTCTCGATCTGCTTGATCTGCGTGAATTGCAGAGCCTGCTGAATGCTGCCGATACAGAAGAAACCTGAGAGAACAGTTTCATAAAAAGAAGCCCCGAAGCAATCCGTGATGATCGCTTCGGGGCATTTCTTCTGCTCATTGATTCGGTTCAGCGTCCTTTTTCTTTTCGGCATCCTTTTTCTGCTTCGGAAATTTCTCCAGCCGGTATATGACATTGTCCTCCAGCTTTTTCTTCCCGCCCTTGAACCCATAGCCGCGGGCAAGAAAGAATTCCAGTCCGGTGATATTCGACGGCACCTCAATGCGCTCTGCGCGGCGGCCGTATTCATCATGCTCCAGCGACGCAAGAATGAATTTCCCGATGCCTCTGCCCTGACATTCCGGCATAACGAAAATGTTCAGCAGGATGCTTTCATTTTCATTGTCCCAATAGGGTGCGACCGTACCGGAGCCGGCAATCTCACCGTCCAGCAGGAATACATAGGTATGCCCCTGCTGCGCACGCTCCAGCAGCATTTCCGGTGACTGTGCAGCCAGCAGCTTTTCGATATGGTCTTTGGAATAGTCCTTGCTGTTGCTGATCGCGATTGTTCTGCGGATCATTTTGGAGAGCGCCTCGGCATCCTCCGGGATCATTCTGCGAATCTGCATTTTTCTGCTCCTATCGTTTTTTTATGCTGCATCCTCGGACTGCGGCTGCAAAGCTGCGAACATTGCATCATGCAGTGCCGGATCGTACATTTTTGCGGCATTGCGGTCATAGAAATTTCCGGTCGTTGACCAGAGCACCGGACACATATCCCGTGCAATCGCCTCCGCGCAGACCGCGCTGAGGAATTTCTGAATTGAAGCTGCCTCCTTGTTCTTGGTCGGACAGCCGTATTCACCGATGATGACCGGAACACCCTGCGAGACGAACCGCTCCGTCAGCTTCTCAAAATTCTGCTTCAGCTCATTGAGATCGCGCGGCGAGCCCCAGTTTGCGCGCGCCTTGCCCCAGTCCGCATCCTGCTCCAGAATGCAGAAGGTCGGCGGCGTATAGTAATGCACCGAGACCGCGCAGCGCTTCTGCGGATCCTCCGGCATCCGGAACATCTCGTCGCAGGTGCAGTCGATATCGGTCGCATAGCCCGCGATCAGCAGATGCCGGTTCGCATCGGTGCCGCCCTTGCCGCGGACGGTATCGACAAATCTCTGGTTGATCTCCAGCAGCAGATCATATGCCTTCTGCTTGCCGGAATCGTCGCCGCCGTAGCGGTTCCAGAGCGCATCCCATGCGCCCTCCTCATTCAGCGACTCATACATGAGATATTCATTCTCCGCGCCGAATTCGTCGGTGATCTGCTCCCAGATGCGGGTATATTTTTCCATGCACTTGTCCTTTTTCGCATCGGACGCGAAGCCGTCCCACCAGCCGCCGTCCCAGTGGATATTCAGGATCACATAGAGTCCGGCATCCAGCGCCCAGCGCACGACCTCATGCACGCGGCTGAGATATTCCGGATAGATCGTGTAATCCGCCTCCATCATATTCGACCATGCGACCGGCACGCGCAGCACGCCGAAGCCCTCGTTCTTATAGCCCTGTATGATCTCCTGCGTGATCTCCGGACTGCCCCAGCTCGTCTCATAGCTTTTGACGCCGCCGCTCAGCGAACCCGCCGTTGCTTCAAAGGTATTGCCGAGATTGATGCCCAGCCCCATGTCATGCACGACCTCCATGGTCGTCATGGAAGCGGGCGCGGCGGCTTTCCCGCCGGAATCCTGATGCACGGCGGAATCCGCCTGCGAGCTGCCGGATGCGGTCTTGTCCGCACAGCCCGCGCAGAGTGTACTGAGCGCGGCCAGCAGCAGCGCGATCGCTTTTTTGATTTTCATATGCTTTCCTCTTTCCGGTAATGTCGTTATGCATCTGCATTCATCAGGCTCATGTCCGGAACCGGTACCTCCTTCGGATACCGTACCAGCGCCGAGACCGTGATATTGTCCTTGCCGCCGTTCGCGAGCGCCAGCACGACAAGCTCCTGCAAACGGCTCGGCAGCGGCTTCGGCTTCGCGAGAACCTCCTCCATTTCAAAGGTCGTCGCGTAATCGCTCAGGCCGTCCGAGCAGAGCAGCATCACATCGCCGGTGCGCATCCCGTCCGGAAAGACGATGACCTCCGGCTTCGGCTCCGCCTCCAGATTGCCGATGACCGGCATCACGATATGCCGGTGCATATGACTTTTCTTTTCCTCGACCGTGATCGTGCCCTCGTCATAGAGCATCTGCACAAGCGTCTGATCGCGGCTGAGCTGCTCCAGTGTGCCGCCGCGGTAGCGGTAAATGCGCGAATCTCCGACATTGAAGCAGTGCAGTCCCTCATTCTCGTCGATCGCAAGACCGCAGAGCGTTGTCTGCATATTCGCGGTGCTTTTCTGCATGACGCTCTGCTCCGCGATCGCCGTATGAATATCGAGAATGCGGCGCTTGAGATTGACACGCGCATTGTATTCGAGTGTGGAGAGCATTTCCAGACAGGTGCGCGATGCAAGCTCACCTGCATTTTCACCGGAAACACCGTCACAGACTGCCATGAGGAACGGCTCCGTCAGGACGGTCTGCACGCCGCCCTCTGTGCGCACGCTCCCGCGGATCAGAAACGCATCCTCATTGTGTTCGCGGCTTCCCTTTTCTGTTATGCCGCAGCAATAA
>CAMOOV010000035.1 GCA_946621745.1 uncultured Ruminococcus sp. | reverse complement strand
CGTGGAATCCGCCTTCGGATCGCAGCCGATCTGCATGACGCGCATCCCGCGCTGCACCATCGCGGCGGAAAGATTTGCGGAAACGGTCGATTTGCCGATTCCGCCTTTGCCGTAAATTGCAAGCTTTATCATAGTATTTCCTCGTAACAGCCCGCAAAAAAGCTGTACCTGCAAAAGCAGATACAGCTCGCCCGTAAAAGCTCAGCCGGTTTCTGCTTTTGCCGCAAGACAGCGTGACGGGCTGTGTTTTGGCATCAGAAGAGATCCGTGTTCTGATTGGATTCTGATTATTCGGCGGCAGACAGCGGTGCGTAGACGGTTTTTGCGCTCACGCCGTCGAGTCTGCCGATGCTCCCCGCGAGACGGTTGATTGCGTCCGCCGGTGCATCAATGGCAATATTGATGATGCTGATGCCCCTTTGCCGGTAGGGCAGTCCCATTCGTCCGATGATGAATCTGTCATATTCATGCAGCAGCGCGTTGATGCTCCCTGCGGAGCTGCTGTCCTGCACAATGATCGCAATAACGGCGACTCTGGTTTCCATATGCCTGATCCTTTCCTGAACGGTTACGGCTCTATTATAGCGCGTTCCGCCGGATTTGTCAAGCCGCTTTCTTCTTCCGGCCGCCCTTGCATTTTCAGCGATTATCGTATATAATGGAATCATCACCGCAACGGGAGGAAACTCATGAACACAATCATCGAACAGATTTATCAGTGCGCCGATGCAAAAAACGCTGCATTCGCCGCGAAACTGATTCCCAATATTCCGGCGGAAACCGTCCTCGGCTGCCGCACACCCGACCTGCGAAAGCTCGCCGCAGCGCTCGGCACCGAATCCGACGCTGTGCAGGCTTTCCTGCATACGCTCCCACACACATACTTCGATGAAAATCAGCTCCACGCCTTTCTGCTCTGCCGCATCCGCAGCTTTCCGGACTGTCTCGCAGGCGTCAAAGCATTCCTGCCGTATATCGACAACTGGGCGACCTGCGATCAGCTCTCGCCGCCCGCATTCCGCCGCAATGCAGAACTGCTGCTGCCGGATATCCGGGAATGGCTCGGCTCTGATCACATTTATACGGTGCGGTTCGGCATCGGGATGCTGATGCAGCATTTTCTGGATGCGCGGTTCCGGCCGGAATATCCGGAATGGGCCGCCGGCGTGCAGGCAGAGGAATACTATATCCAGATGGAGCAGGCATGGTATTTTGCGACTGCGCTTGCCAAGCAGCCCGATGCGGTCATGCCGTATCTGACAGAACGCCGTCTGCACCCGTGGGTACATCGCAAGACGATTCAGAAATGCATCGAGAGCAGACGCATCCCCGATCAGACAAAGGTATTTCTGCGCACACTGAAATAAATCATTTCCCCTCATGCATTGTGTTACTATTGATGTACCAATTAAATCTTGAAGAATAGATGCGCAGGATTTTTGTCGTGATACAAGGCAGAAAGCCGCCGATGTGTTCAAGCACACCGGCGGCTGTTCTTATTTATTTGTCATGAAGAATCTGTGTATCAATCGAGCTTTGCGATTTTGCGGAGAATCGCGGTCACATCGTCAAGCGTGATATTGCCGTCTTTGTTCACATCGGCATTCTGCTTGCCCTGATTTGTGATGACGGCCTCGCTGTCCTCTGTGCAGAATCGCGCAAGCAGAACCGCATCCTTGACATCTAACTCATAATCAAGGTTGACATCACCGAGTTCCGGCGGCGATGTTACCCATTTGCTCGGCAATTCGATCCAGATGCCGAAATCAACTCCTGCGTATTTATCAAGGTAAGCTGCCATGTGCGCAGCCTTGGTGATGTCCGGAGCTGTTCCTGCCTGTTCAGGATCTCTCGGATAGAAGTCATCCTCAAGACGAAGAAGATATCCGGCATAATAATCCTCTCCGGTATCATAAAGCGGACCGTTGAAACCGCTTGCATCTTCTGCATTGACCTCACAGATGCCCAGTCCAAGAGCTTCTGTGACCATATCCTGCGGCGGCGGATTCCACGGTTGTTCAACCAGAATGAAATAGTTCGGATTATAGTCAGGCGTGGCTTCATAGCTGCTGCCGACGCGCTTTGCAAGAATGCCGAGCGAACGGTTCGGTAATGTCAGGAAGACTGTCGCATTTCCGGCATCAAGCGGAATGCTGTATTTTTTTGCAGCAGCTTCGATTTCATCCTCCGTGATTGCATCATAGTTTGCCTGCTCCGCAAGGAAATCAACAGCAAACTGATCGCCAAATCCGACTGCTTCACCGTGTTCGGATACCGGCTGATAACCGTATTCACGATACAGCTCCAGATAGATCGGAGACAGCACTGCGGACGGCTCTCCGGCAGGATCGTCACCCCAGTTCAGTTTCATCGTCAGCAGATCACCGATACCGGTTTCAGTCGTTATATTCGGATAATGTTCTGCAAGCCATGTCTCGATATTGGTCTGCATTTCGGGATCATCCTCACAGCGGTAGCCCAGCACATTTGCTCCGTTGACATTGCCGAAATCAGGATAATACCGGAAACTGACAATGTCAGGATATGTCCGGCGCAGCTTTGCATAAAACTGCGATATTTCCCTGTATACTCCGCCGGGTTCAGTTTCTCTGCCCTCTATGGAATAATAGCAGACCGGAGTCTCCGGCGTTCCGTCCAGCTTCGTATCCTTATCTCCTCTTTGAATGGCTGCATACGGAAGTTCTGCTCTGATCCATTCATCCAATGCATCGGCTTTGTCATTCGGCACCTTTACGGCAAAAACCGCACCGGCAGTGTCACGGCTTTCCACCCAGATTGCGCCTCTTTCGCTGAGATAAAGGCTGGTTTCGCCGATTCTGGTAAAAGCTCCAAGCTGCGAACGGACTGCGGCAGCCGGCACGGCAGTCAGCATTCCGGCAGCGGTAAGAATGCCGGTCAATGCGGCAAACAGTTTTCGGATTGTTTTCATAGGTCATCCTCCTTTCGCGGAATGTAAATGATTTCGGGTTCTTGTTTTGATGCATCTGCAAAGGCAGCGGCATCCGTTGTGACGGATACATCTGCTCTGACTTCCTCAATGTGACCTTTCAGGTCTTCCGGCAGATCAAGTTGAAACTCTACAGTTTCTTCGATCAGCGGAATCTCATCAGCAGGATCATATTCCAGCCGTAAAAACTGCAATGACAGAATCCTGCCGTCATACTGACCGGAGAGCAGCGCTGCGTCCGCAGTACTGTCATAAAACGAAACGGTATAGTAGTCAAAGCAGTCTTTGATCTCTGCTTTCGGTTCTTCTGAAACAGGCGGCGTGACCGGTTCATCGGGGGATTCCGGTGTGCCGGGCGGTGGGGTATCATCGCCGCACATATATTCTCCGCCGTTCGGGCGTTCCGGAAGGCTGCGTGTATATTTCCTGACGGTAATAGGAATTGTCTGTTTCGGCTGTGCAGTTGTTTCGGTAACTTCCGCAGAAATTGTTGCCTGCTTTGTCACAATGACCGGCTCAGTTCCCGACTGCGAAACCGGCGCTGCATCCTGTTTCGTTACCGCGGCAGTGACCGTTTCTGTGACAGTCTGACTGACAGTTTCCGCAGTTGTCCGGTGTGTCGCATCCTGTCTGACAGCAGTCGTATACATGGTCACGGCTGTTGTCTCGGCGGTATTCTGCGCAGTTGTTTCCGTTGTGACGGTTGCAGCAGGCGGCTCTGTGATCTCCGGTGTCTGAATCCGCAGTTTTGGGTAGATTACCGCAGCAATCAGCAGGACGATACAGGCAGCAATCGCAGAAACCTGATACCAGCGAATAGGCTTGCTGTTCGGTTCAGCAGCGGATTCAATGAACGAATCCGGAATATCGGTGAGAATCTCAGAAAATGTGATCGGATTCACAGCAACCCCTCCTTTTGCAGATATTTTTGCAGCCGCTTTCGTAAACGGGAAAGCGTCATGGTCACATGGCTCTGCGTCATGCGGAACATTTTTGAAAGCGCCGCAACATCTGTTGCATACCAATACCGCCGGACAAACAGGTCACGCTGCCTTTGCGGAAGGCTCTCCAGAAACGCAGTCACAGCACGGAGCATCTCACGGCGCTCCACCTCGCCGACCACATCGCTTTTGTCCGGCAGGATTTCTGCAAGCTCGTCGATCGAGCCGGAATTCTGCGCAGCACCGCGCTTTTCCGCGTGGGCGGCACGGTAGCGGTCATGTGCGGCATTGCGAACCAGACGCAGCAGATAGGCGCGCAGATTCTTCGGCTTTGCAGGCGGGATCGCGTTCCAGGCGGCGAGCATGGCGTCATTCAGGCATTCTTCGGCATCAGCCTCACTGCCGGTAATATCACGCGCAACGGACCGGCAGAGCGCTCCGTATTGCTGTTCGCTCTCGGAAATCGCCTGCTCATCGCGCTGTTCAAATAGTGCTATGATTGCCTGATCGATCATGGCTGCCACCGCCCTTCGTGTTCGCCTTCATACATAAGAACGGGATTTACGGAAAAATACAACACCATTCTGAAAAAAATTGTTATTTGCATTGTAGCATCTGCGGCGGCGTTTGTCAATATGAAAAAAGAGCAGCATGATTGCTCATACTGCTCTGATGTTTTTTATGGTGCTTCAGAAAATCACGATTTTAGGTGGGAACTGCCTCTGGTGCGAGCTTCTTTGCATAAGGAGGAATCATGCGTGACGGCCGGCGCGCATCGCATTCAGAACCGCGATCACCGTCACGCCGACATCGCCGAATACTGCCCACCACATTCCGACAAGGCCGAATGCGCCGAGAATCAGCAGCAGAATCTTCACGCCGAGCGCGAATACGATATTCTGCATGACAATCTGCTTCGTGCGCTTCGCCACGCGGATCGCATCGGCCAGCCGCGCCGGTTCATCAGTCATCAATACCACATCTGCCGCCTCGATCGCCGCATCCGCGCCGAGCGCGCCCATTGCAATGCCGACATCCGCCCGCGCCAGCACCGGCGCATCGTTGATGCCGTCGCCGACAAACGCGAGCTTCTGTCCCGCCGAAACAGTTTTCGCGATATCCTCCAGCTTTTCAACCTTTTGTCCGGGCAGCAGCTCTGCATAGCAAGCGTCCAGCCCCAGCTCCTTTGCAACTGATTCCGCGATCGCCTTGTCATCGCCCGTGAGCATCGTCATACGGCCGATGCCCGCATCGCGCAGACTGCGCAGCGTTTCCGCGATCTCCGGCTTGAGCGAATCCGCAATGCGGATGCAGCCCGCAAATACGCCGTCCACAGCGACATAGACCTTTGTTCCCGCCGTTTCGCAGACCGTAAACGGGATCGCCTGCGCTGTCAGCCATTTTCCGCTGCCTGCGAGAACCTGTTTTCCGCTGACGGATGCGCGGATGCCGCTGCCGGAGATCTCCGCTGCCGCCCTGACATCCAGTGCATTGACATCATCCGGATATGCCGCCAGAATGGATTTCGCGATCGGGTGATTGGACTGCCGTTCACAGCCCGCAGCATACATCAGTACATCCTCTGCGGAGAAGCCGTTCGCCGGCAGGATCTCCGCAACGCTGAATTCGCCCTTTGTCAGTGTGCCGGTCTTGTCAAAAACGATCTCACGCACAAGGCTGAGCGCTTCGAGATCATTGCTGCCCTTGACCAGAACACCGCGGCGCGATGCAGCTCCGATGCCGCTGAAAAATGTCAGCGGGATCGAGACGACCAGTGCGCAGGGGCAGGAAACGATCAGGAACACGAATGCTCTGCGGATCCATTCCGCCCAGCTGCCGCCCGTCACAAGCGGCGGGATCACCGCAAGCAGCGCCGCCAGAATCACAACGACCGGCGTATACCAGCGGGCAAATGTCGTGATGAAATTCTCGGTCGGTGCCTTGCGCGCGGCGGCGTTCTGCACCATTTCGATGATGCGTGAAGCCGTCGATTCGCCGAATGTATGCGTGACGCGGACGGTCAGTGTGCCGCTCTGGTTGATGCAGCCGGACAGCACATCGTCACCCGCATGAACGCGGCGCGGAACGGATTCACCGGTCAGTGCGGCAGTATCGAGCATGGATTCACCCTCCAGCACTGTGCCGTCCAGCGGTACGCGCTCGCCCGCCTTGATGAGAATGCGGCTGCCGATGCGGATATCCTCCGCCGCTGTTTCGGTCACACCGTCTTCCGTGATGAGATTCGCCGTGTCCGGCCGGATATCCAGCAGCGACTTGATCGAGCGGCGGGAGCGCTCCACCGCGAGCGACTGGAAATATTCGCCGATCTGATAAAACAGCATGACGGCGGCGGCCTCCGGATATTCGCCGAGCACAAATGCGCCGACCGTCGAAATGCTCATGAGGAAATGCTCATCGAAGATCTGTCCTCTGGTGATATTGCGGAGCGCCGTCAGGACAACATCCCAGCCGAGAATGATGTAGGCGGTGAGCATGACCGCGAAAACCGCCCCTGCGGGCGCGTGCAGCGCATAATGCATGACTGCGCCGGCGGCAAATACAGCCGCACCCGCGATCAGCCGGATCAGCATGACACGCTTGCCGTCTGCATGGCCGCGCTCATGTGTTTGTTCATGCGCGTGTTCATGCTCATGCGTATGCTCATGTTCATGCTCATGTTCATGTTCATGACCGTGACAATGGTCATGACAATGCGCATGGTCATGTGCATGATGCGCATTCGCTCTGACCGCAACATCCGGCTCATGCTTGTGTACGATCTGCTCGATCAGCGCATGAACCTCCTCTGCGGCGTGTGCCGTCGTGACGGTCAGGCTCTGCTGCATGAGATTGACCGATGCGCTTTCGATCTCCGCCAGTGTGCCGACCTCATGCTCGATCTTCGCGGCGCAGTTCGGACAGTCAAGCCCCTCCAACGTAAATGTCAGCGTCTGCGTATGCTCCTGTGCATGATGCGCATTCGCCCTGACCGCAACATCCGGCTCATGCTTGTGTACGATTTTCTCAATCAGCGCATGAACCTCCTCTGCGGCGTGTGCCGTCGTGACAGTCAGGCTTTGCTGCATGAGATTGACCGATGCGCTTTCGATCTCCGCCTGTTCGCCGACCTCGCGCTCAATCTTCGCGGCGCAGTTCGGACAGTCAAGCCCCTCCAGCGTGAAAATATGCTCCATACGGTTCCTCCGATCGTAATATGGTTGAGCAAATGCTCAACTGTAATTCCGAAAGAAATGCGGAGCAGTCTCCGCATTCCGTTATTCAAAAATATGCTCAAAGCCCAGATCAAGGATCTTTTTCACATGGTCATCTGCGAGCGAGTAATACGCATTCTGCCCGTCGCGGCGGTATTTGACAAGCCGAGAAAGCCGCAGGGATTTGAGCTGATGCGAGACAGCGGATTTCGTCACGCCGAGCAGCGCAGCGAGGTCACAGACACACATTTCATGCTGCTCCAGCGCGTGCAGAATCCGGACGCGTGTCGCATCACCGAACAGCTTGAACAGCGTTGCCAGAGAGATATAGGTCTCACTGTCGAGCTGTCTGCTCTGCACCTCTCTGACGATATCCTCATGAATGATCTCGCAGTCACAAAGCGGATGTTCCATACTGCACCTCCGAACCATTGTTGAACGGTTGTTCAACTAATGTTATTATAGCATATTTCCGCAGGTTTGTCAATACCCGAAATAATATTTCTCACTGGATTGACTGGATCCATGTGCGGAGTTCGTCGATTGAGGTTTTCATTTGTGAACCGCCCATCGAATCAAACTCCACCATGAAATCGCTGATATTCTCGCCCTTTGAGAGACGCCGCATATCCTTGAGCGCACTGCCGGGCTGACCGCCATGTGTCTGGAATGCATAGACGCGCTTGCCGGTGAGATCATTGCTTCGGAGAAATTTCCGGACGGCCGGCGCCATTGTATACCACCATGTCGGGGTGCCGATGATGACGGTATCATATGCGCTGAGGTCAGCGGAAAGGGGCTTTAGCTCCGGCAGGAATCCGCTGTTGATCTCGTCACGCGCTCTGACCATAACGGCATCATAGTCGCGGCCGTAGTCCTCGACGGTCTCGATCTCCGCGAGCGCCGCGCCGGTCGTCAGCGCGATCATCTCAGCGATCTTGCGGGTATTGCCGCAGGTCTGTGAATAAAAAACAACGACAGCTTTCATTTTGGTTCTCCTTATATTTTTTCATCCGGGCAGATGCCCTGCCTGTATTATAACATATTATGGTGAAAAGTGCAATGGATACAAGTAAATAATAATAGACTTTTTCGATGTCTGATCTCATATCGGAGCCGGGCACTGCCCGGATATCATATTATGAAAAAAGTGCAATGGATGATATAGTATTGATGTACCAATTAAATCTTGAAGAATAGATGCGCAGTATCACGGCAAAAAGACAAGCAGATATCTTCAAGAGATAGTTGGGACATCAATAAAATAAAGATGATTTATTTCATATCCTGATCTGATACGGACAATCCGTTCTGCAAACAATCTGCAAACAAATAAAGGAGGCTCTCATGCCAGAGCCTCCCCTTATTTGTTATTCAATTTTAATGATGCTGGAATATATTGGAATCCCTTCATAAGATTTATTTGAAATGCAATCCGCTTTCACAGATGCATTTGTGTAGGAACCTATTCACATTCTCGGGAATGTGCTCCGGAGTTCCCAAGCTAAGCGGAACAGTCGTGCACCTGTTTCCGCCGCACGGAGAGAGATCCTTTTCCCATCGCATCATTGGCGCGTTCATCATCTGAACCAGCGGCTCATTCACGAAAGCCGTTCTCTTTGACTTCCGTCACCCGCTGCCGGTATGCACCTGCTGCAAACCGTTCATATAATCTGCCTCTTGCTTCATTGCGGCTGCACACTGCTTTCGCACCGATCCGTCGATCGGCTCTGCTCTGTGTCGGTTTCCATAACGGAATCGCACCCGCATATGCAGTCTGCCTGATGCTGCCGGCATCATGTACTGCAAGCAAAAGAGTGCATCATGTCACACAGAGTAAGATGTGCGCGAGCCTGCGCCAACGAATGGGACAAACTCTGCCATTTCCATTGGCCTCACGCATCCTTTCCGGGTCTGAATTTGCGCCGCGGATCCCTAACCGGAAGACATCCGGTCTCACGCTGCCTGCTTCACGGGAAGCAAGCCGGAAACGCCGCATGACCCATATCATCATATAAGATCAGTGTCAAGCTGAATCTGGTCCGGACAGCCGCTCTGCGGTTTTCCGATCCGCAGAACCGGTATTCTGTCCTTTCCGGGAGGGTCTTTCCTGTTCTTATGGCTTTATTATAGCACATTTCTCGTGTTTTGTCAATAGTTTCCGGCAACTTTTTTTGAATTTTTCGTGAATATTTTTTGAATTCTTCAGGGTTGACATTTTCATCAAAATCGGTTACAATAGTGTTATGCGGGCTCACCCCGCAAATAAGAGTCCGGATGCGGTCCGGCGGAACGGAGAAGCAAATGCAAGATCAAAATATGCCAATGGAGAATGAAATGATGGACGGTGCCGATCTTTATACGCTGGTCGATGAAGAGGGCAATGAAAAGCTGTTCGAGCTGGTCGATGTTCTGGATGAAGACGGCAAGGTGTATTTCGCGCTGATCCCGCACATCGAGGATCCGGCTGCTCTGCTGGAGGGCGAGGTCGAACTGGTCGTTTTGCAGGCAATCACCGATGAAGACGGAAATGAGATTCTGGAGCCGGTCGAGAGTGACGAGGAATACGAACGAATTGCGGATCTGTTCATTGCACGACTCGATGAGGACGAAGACGACGAGGATGAAGACGGCGCAGCGGAGTGAATCCCGCTAGGCTGTGTAAAAGTTTCACAATATTTTGTATAACATTTGGTGAATTTTACCAGTTGATTTTTTCGGCCGAACATGATATACTAGTATCAACGACAAGACATTCTGCCTTGTTCGAGCAAGCCTGATTTGATATAATCCAACACTTGATAAAAGGGAATCTTAGCTCTGTGCTAAAGATTGCAGGCCTCCCGCCCGCCGGCCGCTTTTATGCCCCGGCGCCGCGGTTGCAAGGGAGCATGAGATACACAGGCGGATACCCACCTGCTCTAAGCGGGTTTTATTGTTCAGGCGACGGCAAGGCGGAGACTGATGTCACTGCGGGCGGATCCCCCTCGGATCTGCCCGCTTTTCTTCATCTTCCGAAATTTGCAGAAATCTTCAAAATCACTTGCAATTTTCCGGAAAATATGATAAAATATAGTATAGGCAGATATGCGCACCTGTGCGCAGCTGCCGGAACGCCCGATAGCGGCGAATCGAGACTATGTTAGGAGGATTCCAAATGCCCGAACCTATGCAGCCGGTCACCAATCCCGCACTTGTCGATGCGATGGCGACCTTCAAGCTGGATCTTGCAAACAAGGAAAATGCAGAGAATTTTCAGGAACATGAAAGAGCGTTCCTTCAGGCGGCGATTGATGCCCAGTATCTCCTGCCTGCCCAGATCGAGCAGCCCGCCGAGCCCCCGAAGGAGGGCCAGCAGATGCAGGCGCGTGTCTCCTTCCAGATCATGACCAATCCGAAGGGCGAAAAGTTCATGCCCGCGTTCACGGACGAGGTCGAGCTGAAAAAGAACCGCAAGCCCGGTGAGCGCTTCCAGGTCGCGCTCATGAACTTTAATGACCTCTACAACTTCATCAAGGCGAACGAAGCGATCAACGGCGTTGTCATCAACCCGTTCGGCAGCGCGCTCTGCCTGATCCGTCAGCAGATCATCGCGATCGGCGACAACGGCGGCACACCGGTACTTTCCGCGCCCCGTCCCGCTGAGGATGCGCCGATCCGCCCGATCCCTGTCCATATCAATCCGGCACCCGTGCCGCAGCCGCAGCCGACGAATGCACTCGGCGCCGTCGAGAATTCCCGCGAGCAGCAGCAGGATCTCATCCGTCAGGCAATGGCCGAAATGGAATCCGCAAAGGATGCCGCAGCCGATGCAGAGCCGGAGACCGATCCGCTCACCGATGATCTGCTCTCGCAGCTCAAGGCTGTCCTGAAAAAGCAGAAGGCCGTCCGCAAGGCCTATATCAAGCCGGAAACCGAAAAGGGCGAGCGCTATCTGCTCGTCGCGCTCGAAGCCGATGAAAGTGCGGATCTCGAAGCAATCGGCAATACGCTGACCACCGAATGCGCAGACTATTCCGATCTGCCGTTCGACTGCGTCCCTTCGACCTCGATCCGTGCAAAGGAGCTTGTGGCCGAAGGCAAGCCGTTCTATGAGAAGAAGCGCTTCGGCATCTTCTGATTTACGGTCCAAACAGGGCTGGCCGGTTTGAGGGAACCGGAACGCTCTGTCCGCAATATCCGCGTGTACCCGCGGAGCAGCATGAAAACTGAGAGGGGTAATTACAATGAGAAGCAAAGCATTGCTGCCGGTTCTTCTGGCAGCAGTCATCGCAGCAGGCTCGGCACTGTACTACACCGGGCCGGCGGTCGGGGACAGCTATACCGCTGCGGCTGCCGATGACGGAAACGACGACTGGCTCCACGCCAAGGGCAGCCGTCTCTTTGACAAGAACGGCAATGAGGTCTGGCTGACCGGTGCAAACTGGTTCGGCATGAACTGTACCGAAAACTTCCCGCACGGCCTCTGGAGCGCCGATGTGGACAAGCTGCTGTCGCAGGTCGCTGACCGCGGCATCAACATCATCCGCTTCCCGATCTCCACGGAGCTTCTGCTCTCCTGGATGAACGGCAGTCCCTATAAATGTGAGGGTCTGAATCCGAAGAATGAGGATGCGTACAAATTCAATCCGGATTTCTGTCACGAGGACGGCTCCGAGATGAACAGCATGGAGGTCTTCGATGTCATCATGCAGAAATGCAAGAAGTACGGCATCAAGGCGCTCGTCGATGTTCACAGCCCCGCCTCCCACAACTCCGGCCACAACTACGAGCTGTGGTACTATGAACCCACCAGCAAGACCGCCGATGATATGGCGACCGTCAAGGAAAAGGGCGCGAATCAGGGCGACCGGATCTCCTGGCAGGACTGGATCGACTCGCTGACATGGCTCGCAAAGAAATATGCAAACGATGATACGATCATCGCCTATGACCTCAAGAATGAGCCGCACGGAAAGCGCGGCTATGACGGCTCGACCTGCCCGACGGACATCGCCCGCTGGGATGATACCGAGCTGAAGAACAACTGGAAATATTCCGCAGAACAGTGTGCCAATTCGATTCTCAAGGTCAATCCGAATGCGCTGATCCTCGTCGAAGGCGTGGAGCAGTTCCCGAAGATCGAGCAGGGCTATACCTACGATACGCCCGACATCTGGGACGCACCCGCCGACAAGTCCCCGTGGTACGGCGCATGGTGGGGCGGCAATCTCCGCGGCGTCCGCAAATATCCCGTCAAGCCGGCCTCCGGCACGAGCCAGATCGTCTATTCGCCGCATGATTACGGCCCGTCCGTCTATCCACAGAAATGGTTCGACAAGGACTTCACGACGCAGACGCTCCTCGACGATTACTGGTATGACACATGGGCATATATCAATGTCGAGGATATCGCGCCGCTGCTGATCGGCGAATGGGGCGGCCATATGGATTCCGGCAAGAACCAGAAATGGATGGAGCTGCTGCGCGATTTCATGATCGAGCATCACATCAACCACACATTCTGGTGCCTGAATCCGAATTCCGGCGATACCGGCGGCCTGCTCGATGCGACCTTCTCCACATGGGACGAGAAGAAGTACGCGCTCTTTGAGGAATCCCTCTGGCAGACCACCGACGGCACCTACATCGGCCTTGACCACAAGACACCGCTCGGCTCGAAGGGTATGTCCCTCGAACAGTTCTATGCCTCCGGCAAGAATTCCAATCTCGACGGCGGCGAGGGCGGCTACATCAAGGATGATCCGAAGATGCCGGAGGATCCGCCTGTCGCCGAGGAGACCACAACGGCTCCGCAGCCTGTGACCACGACAACATACAAAACCACTGCGAATGACACACCGTCCGGCGCGACGCTCTGGGGCGATGCCGACCTCAGCGGCGATGTAGATGTTTCGGATGCGGTTCTCATCGCACGCTATGCGACAGAGGATCAAACTGCTGTCATCTCCTCACAGGGCAAGATGAACGCAGCCGTCAGCGGCATGGGAAAGATTGTCATGGATGACTCTGTCAAGATCCTGAAATTCGTCGCAAAGCTCATCACTTATGAGGAGCTTGCACCGAAGTAATACTGCCGGTGCATCTGAGAACCTGTCCACATAGGGTGAATGTACGGATTTTCAGGCATAATTTTGTCGGTGACAAGGCAAAAATCCGCCGACGGGCTGTCGCCCTTCAAGGATTTTTAACGCAGTCACCGGCAAAATTTGACGAAAAGACGTGCATGAATCCCTATGTGGACAGGTTCTGACATAACCAACGCACTGCCGTCCTCTCCGGAGGGCGGCAGATGCCAAAATCAAGGTAAGAACGGCCGAAGCGGAAACGGGTACCGCTGACGCCGCCGCAATCTCCGTGCGCGCACGGAACAAACATTTTTTCGAGAGGGGAAATCACATGAAAAAGCATCATCTGTCAGCGCTCTGCCTGGCAGCAGCCATCGCAGCCTCCGGCACCGCAGGCTTTATGGCTGACACAGCAATCGGATCGTCGCCGGTCTTTGCCGCCGATGACACATCCGATGACTGGCTCCACGCAGAGGGCAGCCGTCTCTTTGACAAGAACGGCAACGAGGTCTGGCTGACCGGCGCAAACTGGTTCGGCTTCAACTGCACCGAATGCGTTCCGCACTATCTCTGGAGCGGCGATATCGACGATATGGTCAAGGATATCGCAGAGCACGGCGTCAATGTTCTGCGTCTGCCGGTCTCGACCGAGCTGCTCTACAACTGGATGGTCGGCGATCCTGATCCGATCCAGAGCGTCAATCCGAATGACGATCCGAATTATCCGATCAATGTCGATCTCATCAATCCGGACGGCTCGACCATGAACAGCCAGCAGGTCTTTGATGTGCTGCTCGCGAAGTGCAAGAAATACGGCATCAAGGCCTTCATCGACATTCACAGCCCGGAATCCAACAACTCCGGCCATAACTACGGTCTCTGGTACGGCAAGAGCTTCACCGGCAGAGACGGCAAGGCTGTCACCGTCACGACCGATGTCTGGATCGAGACACTCGCATGGTGTGCCGATCACTACAAGGGCGACGATACGCTGATCGGCTTCGACCTCAAGAATGAGCCGCACAGCAAATACGGCGGCGCTCCGATCGACGCGATCTGGGACGATTCCAATGCCGAGAACAACTGGAAAAAGGCCGCAGAGGACTGCGCCAATGCGATTCTCAAAAAGAATCCGTATGCACTGATCCTCATTGAAGGCGTCGAGGGCTTCGAGGGACACGGCGCATGGTGGGGCGGCAATCTCCGCGGTGTTGCGAAGTATCCTGTCATGCCGACCTCCGGCACGAGCCAGATCGTCTACTCACCGCATGATTACGGCCCGGTCGTCAGTGCACAGTCGTGGTTCGAGAAGGACTTCACCGAGCAGACGCTGCTCGATGACTATTGGTATGATACATGGGCATATCTCGTCGAAAAGGATATGTATCCGCTTCTGATCGGCGAATGGGGCGGCAGACTCGACGGCGGCGACAACGAAAAATGGATGGGACTGCTCCGCGATTACATGATCAAGCATCACATCAACCACACCTTCTGGTGCCTGAACGATGACTCCGGCGATACCGGCGGACTCTGGAAGGATATCCAGTTCGGCGTGACACGCGCTGCGGACGGCAGCATTCAGGCGCAGACCACGATCAACTGGGATACGGAGAAATACGATAACTACTATTATCCGTCGATCTGGAAGACGCAGAAGACCAAGAAGTTCATCGGTCTGGATCATCAGGTCGCACTCGGCTCGAACGGCATTTCGCTCAGCGAATTCTACGCCAATTACGCGAATACCGAGGGCAGCAATCTCGACGGCGGCACTGTCGGCGGCAAGCACGGCAGTGAGGTCACGATCGAGACAACACCGCCTGTCGTCACGACCACCGCAAAACCGGATGAGCAGCAGACGACAACCACAGTATTGACGCAGCCGGATACGCCCACAACAACGCCGAAGCAGGAGACAACGACTGAACCGACCACTGCCAGGCAACGCAAAGGCGACGCGAATGAAGACGGTGATGTGGATGTTGCCGACGCTGTGCTTATCTGCCGCTATGCTGCTGAAGATACGGAGGCGACTCTCACGGCGCAGGGAAAAATAAATGCAAATGTCAACGGAGACTCCACGATCAACACAGATGACGCCGGACTGATCCTCCAGAATGTTGCAAAGCTCATTTCATTTGATTAAGTCCATATACAAAACATCCCGACCGCTTAAGACGGGTACTAATAAAGAAGTTTTAATTCTTTGAAGATAAGGTTGCGTAACCAAGCGGTTACGCAGCCTTTCTCTTTTTATCGTACTTCATACTGTCAGCAACGGCAGTAGTTACGGCAACGTCAAAACGGTAGTGAATCTCGATCTGCTGAGTGCGATGCCCACTGCTCTTGTCAGGAGCATGAATGACGATCTTCTCGATCAGTTCGTGCATGATCTCAGGGGTAAGCTCCGTGATATGCTCATACTTCTGTACTGCTCTGATGAAAGCAGTCACATCGGCGGACTTCTGTTCGGCAGTATCAATGTAGGCGGTCAGCTCTGCTGCGGTTGCCCTGAGTTTTTTCTGCTCGTCCTCATATCTCGCTGACATCATAGCAAAACGCTCATCGGAGATTTTCCCTGATACATTGTCCTCATAGAGCCTTGTGAACAGCCTATCCAGTTCTGTGATTCGCTTCTCGGCTTCTTTCAGCTTTTTCTTTGACTTGGTAAGCTCAGAGGACTGCTTCTGAACGGAGTTGTCCATAGCCATCTGCACAAACTCGTCCTCATTCTCCTTGACAAAGGAAACCATTTTGTTGAGTTCTCCGAGAACGATCTCTTTCAGCACGATTGTCCTGATGAAATGTGCAGTACACTCGTCCTTGTCATTTGCGTAAGTCCCACATTTCAGATGTTCCTGATCTGCGGTGAGCGATTTTGCACGGCACAGATACATTTTCCGTCCACAGTCAGCACAGTAACAGATACCCGAAAAGGGATTGACTTCTTCGATTTTGGTAGGTCTGTGCTTATGTTTGCGAAGCTCCTGCACCAAATCAAACTCCTGCTGCGTGATGATAGGCTCGTGGGTATTCTCAAAGACGAGCCAGTCCTCTTTCGGGTTATCTACACGCTTTTTATTCTTATAGGACTTCACATGAGTGCGGAAATTTACTGTATGTCCGCAGTATTCAGCTTTTTCAAGAATATGGGCAATGGTTTCACTGCCCCAACGATGCAGTTTAGCATTTTTGTGACCATTATCTCGTCCCTGCGACAGAGCGTAAGCAGTTGGAGTTGGGATACCTTCCTGTGTCAGAATACGGGCAATCTTAGACGGACCGTATCCTTTAATGCAAAGGTGGAAAATCTTGCGTACCACCTCTGCGGCTTCTTCGTCGATCACCCACAAGTTCTTATCAGTTTCCGAATGCTTGTATCCGTAGATCGGATTGGAAAGATGCTTGCCTGACTGACCTTTCGCCTTGAAAACGGCTCTGATCTTCTTCGACGTATCCCTGGCGTACCAGTCATTAAAAATGTTCTTGAAAGCCA
>CAMOOV010000034.1 GCA_946621745.1 uncultured Ruminococcus sp. | reverse complement strand
GATTCCGGCATATCAAGAATCACATGATAAATACCGTTCCAGTCATACATTTGACTGTAAACTGTTGCATTCCCGTCCTCATATTTTCTGATGCCGTCAAATACAGTGCGGACAGGTTCCCATGTCGTTGAATATCCGAATGCGCGATAGCCGAGATATTCAAGGCTTTCCGGCAGCTGAACAACATACCATTCATCACTGACGCATTGTGCAGCATTGTAGAATGCCAGTCTGCCGATGGATTTCACATTTTTCGGCAGATTGATTTTACCCTTCTGACCGGTAAATGCATTGCTGAATGCGCCGTCACCAATGCTTTCAATCGTATCCGGCAGAACGATTTCCAGCAATGCGGGTAGATAGATACTGATTGATTCAAACGCTCTGTTTTCTATTTTTGAAACGAGTGCGCCGCCGATTTTTTCAGGTATTTCGATTGTTTCCGCATCCTTGAAAGCGCTTTGCTCTGCGCCGACAATACTGGCTGTACCGTTTTCAAGCAGAATATACCAAAAGCCGTTTTCATATTTTGCGTTGTCCGCGAACCATTGCTTTCCGGATTCGCCGATTCGCCACGCATTATATAAATATCTGTATGTAATCGCTCCCGATGCCAGCTGTTCGGAAACCTCAGCGATCCATTGCGGATCCGGGGATTTCGTCAGCATCTCTTTGATATACTTTCCGGGATCATGAGACGGATCTTTGCTGTCGATCATAACCGGAATTGTCACAGGACTGACCGGGATCACGCCGACCTCATCCCACTCAGCCATACTCTCCGTTGTTGTGTACTTTTCGATCAGTTCTTTCTTAGAAAGCGTTCCTGCCGAAGCCGCAGCCGTAAAAGCCGCTGCAATCATGGATGCCGATACAATCAGCACCAAACCTCTCATTTTTGTTTTCATTTTATTTCCTCCTCTCTGAAAATCAGCCGCACTTTGTCAGCCATTTGGTAAAAATCTTCCATTGAATACCGTTTCCCGAATTGTTCCATCGCTTTTTCAATATAATCCATATCCCATGCTGCATCAGGATCCGGCCGGCTGCTGTCATCGTATTCGATGATTGTTCCGTATGTCGCAATCGCCATGCGTTTATACAGCTGATCTGCATCCTGAAATGACTGATACCATGCTTTCCGGATTTCGTCACTCTGTAAAAGCATTTCCTCAGTATAAGCGCGTTCCTGTGATTGATAATATGCAGAATTACCTGCATATTCCTCTGCTGTCAGCTCTGTTTCATACCACCTGCGGAGCTTGGCTGTCTGATAGATTATTTCTGCATCCTCATCCGTCAAAACACCGTATTCATCGGCTTCACTTCCGTCTACATTTCCCAGCAAACGCTGTTTATCTGTCAGAACGCCGTTTGTAAACGCTTCGGAACTGTTATGCGCATAATGCACATCAATTTTCACCAGTGCCGCATCGACAAAGGTGATCTGTCCGTCCATATCCACATCACCCATTTCATAGACGGGCGGAGGCGGCTCTGTGACGGTCGTTTCAGTCTGCGTTTCCGCAGTGGCTGTTCCGGTGAGCGGCAGGGGTTCAGTCTGCGTTTCTGCGGCGGCTGTTTCGGTGAGCAGCAGGGGTTCGGTCTGCATCGCAGTCATGGCAGCAGCTGGTTCCTTGACCGCATCCGTTTCCGTGACGGAAACAGGCTCTGTCCGGTCTTCCGCAGTGACGGTCACTGTCTGCTGTACCGTATGCGTTTCTGTGATTGCCGTCAGCACCGCCCTCTCTCCGGTACTGACGGCAGTTGTCATGGAAGAAACGCTTTCCTGTACGGATATCGGAATTTCGGACTGCGTACCGACGATCTCATTCCCGTGGGAGAACCGGATAATCAGCCCGAATCCAGCAATGCAGGCCGCCGTGCAGCCCGCGGTCAGAAGATAAGGCAAAATCGTATATCCGAACCGCTTCCCGACGGGCGCATCCGTGTCCGCCTGTGCTGCCGGAGCTGCCTGCACATTCGCCGCCCTTCCTTCTCCCCTCACCGGGGATTCGCTGTGATCCTCCTCTATGCCTGACGGCATTTCGATCAGATCCTCCGGAAGATCATACAGCGCTTTCATCAGATCCAAAGGTTTCACAGCAATCCCTCCTTTCGCAGATGCTTTTGCAGCTTTTTGCGCAGACGCATCAGCAGCATTTTCACAGCATCTTCGCTCATTGCATTCTCCTGCGCGATCGTACGGACGGATTCCGACCAGTAATACCGCCGCAGGAATATCCGGCGGTGAATCTGCGGAAGTGCCCGCAGCCATTTCTCAAGAGCAGCGGAAAGCTCCCGCTGCTCGATCTGCTTCTCGACGGATTCTGACGAAGGAATCACATCCGAAAGCTCATCCAGTGCGCTTGTAAACCGGCTGCCGCCGCGTTTCTGGCGGTGTGTATGCTCAAAGCGGTCAAGCGCTTTTCGGCAGGCGAGTGATGCAAGATACGGTGCCAGTCTGTCCGGCTTCTGCGGCGGGATCGAATCCCACACTGCCATGAGCGTATCATTTACACATTCCTCAGCATCCTCGCGGCTTCCCGTGATCCGGTACGCAGCCTGAAAGCACATCGTGCCGAACTGCTCCCGAATGACTGTGAGCGCCCTTTCATCCCGCTGATTCAGCATTGCAATGATCTGACTGTCATCCAGCATCATCTCACCCCCTTTTGATTGAGTAATCGGCAAAAATCGCATATGGTAACGATTATATCAGAATTTTTCCTGATTTTGTATACCTGCACAAAATTTGGCAGGGTATTATGTGCAGAATCACTGCCGCGATATGTAGAATTCCAAAATGAAAATAATTATTGCCTTATCTTCTCCGCTGAGTGAACTGCACTCTTTCCGGAGGCGCATCGGCATCCGCCTGCCCGTTCGGAACAGCACCGTTCTCCGCATTGCGCCGCTGTAGCTCTTTCTGTGCCATTGTTTGCAGGAAAGAGCCGCCGAGCACCTGATCGCAGGTTTCGAGTAAGTCAATCGCTTCACGAAGTTCCGTTTCGGCTTTGTTCAGCGATTCTGCGACATACTGCCGCGATACTTTTGTGTTTTCTATTTTGCGTTCGAGCTCACGCCAGTTGCCGGCAGAGAATGGCGATCCATTGAGCCGTTCCCGCGCCTGTGCCGGTGTGAATCGCGCGGAATCCTTGCCGCGGAATAAGACCTGCTCGCATTCCAGCAAGTCGGTATCATTCCGAATGTAGCCGTCATATTGCTGCAACCGCTCTTTCAGTGCCTCAACCTCCTGCTGCTTCAGATCCGCATCCCGCCGCAGCGAGAGCTTTGTCGCGCCCTGATTGAGCTTTTCATTCAGCGCGGTCAGCTTGTCCAGTACCGCATCATTCTCCCATGTCAGCAACCCTTTTGGATTTTTCTTCCGGACCGGGAAGTACCCCTCTGAAAAGTAGAGGATGTAGTTTTGCATGACTATCAGTACGGTGTATCCGGGAGCACGACTTTTCTTTGCGTTTTCTGTCTTTTGCAGGAGATCGTTCTCATACGCCTGCTTAATACTGATTCGTTTTCTCAGCGCAGTTTCGTTATACATATTGCCGAGCGATTTGAGCCGAATGAAGTTCTGCGCGTTCTCCGGTTTCGCGGCTATGTACTTGCCGCGCTTAATTTCGTATCGTTCCGCTTCCAGCCGTTTCAGAAACTCATCGAAGTTCCGCGACATCATCAGCACCCGGTCAATATCATCACGGAGTTTGTCACGCAGCGAGCTTGGCGGCTCTTTGTATTGCGCTTCAATCTTCCGGATTGCATCGACATAACACTCCTGTGCCTCAAAGCCGTTGTCGGTTTCGCGATACGGGATTCGTTCGCGGTCGAGTGCCGCCTGTACAAATGCCTGCTTGTCCGGATGCGGATAGAAGAACGATTTATATGGCGAATACATCTTCTGTTCCAGCGATTCGTTTCTGCGCGTGAGCACTTCGATCTGCTCTTTCATATGAAGCGCTTTCCGGACTTCCTCCGGCTGAATCTGACGATGCTCCTTGAAAACACTCATGTACCGCCGCGCGTCTTTCCATGCTTTGTATTCCTCAACTGTAAGATGCGGATGTGTCGCGTGTTTGTCCTCGCGCTGATACTCTCTGCGAAGAAGCAACCGCTCCAGTTCTCTGCGCTCGCGCTCCTCCCAGATCACAAGCTGATTCGCTCCGCTGTTCTTCGGCGCAATTCCCATTTCCTTCAACGCCGCTTTCATCGAAACACCTTTGCTCAATCCACGCTGCCGTCCTTGTGTGTAAAACGGAATGAAGTCGATGTGAAGATGCGGCGATGCTTCATCCAGATGCATGACGCTGTTGAACACATGAAGGTTTTTGTTGCGCGCCTGAAACATTGCCGCGTATTCCGAGAGAATCTTTTGCGCAATCTCTGCGCGATGACTTCCGCATGGTGTGTCCTTGCAGTCACCGAGCTGCACGATCACTTCGTAGTAAGGTTCTTCTCGTTTGCCTGACGAAATGTGCGCGTAATAATCTTTGATTCTTCGGCAGGGCTGTTTCTGTTTTGCATTATACTCTGCAACTGCATCGTCAAACAATTCCGCATAGGCTTCCTGAACATCCTGCTGCTTGAACAGAATGTTTTGCGGGATCTGATCGCGGTGAACATTTTGCGCAATGAAGTTGCGGTTGTTGTGTTCGAGGTTTGCGCCGTGGGGATTGCTTGCCTTGCCGAGTGTGACACTGATGCTGAATCTCTCCATTCGTCCTCCTTTCTTTTTCCGTGTGTTCGTTATGTGAAAAGGAGCTGTTTTGTGCTGCTGAGCAAACTTTATGGATTGATTACCCAATATCCGTAGTGCATGACCGTTCCTGTCCTGCGCTACAGACCGCTGCGCTCATTGGGTGATTGCTTTCTGCTCCGCAGCCTGGGATTCTCCCAAACCCTGACGATACCGCTGACCGATTTCCGGATAGTAATCTTCCAAATCCCTTGTGATAAGCGCAAGGTACAGACTGTTCAGTGCGATCAGTTTCTCAGCTTCATTGTCGTAAAAGTGAATCACGACCTCATCCAGATCACAGCGCCGGATCGGCTTTCCGTACTTGATGATCTTTTCGCGGAGTGCTTTCGCCATGTCACCGAACGAGCAGTCGTATCCGCTGACGATCATCGTATCGAGCATCATCAGCAGCGCATTGACCTGCTCGCGTGTGAGGTACACTTCAATCGGACCGAGCTTTTTGTTTCTCATTATATTCCTCCCGATGATTGTGCATCAAGGGGTGAACAATTTGGTCACCCCTTGATGCAACTGTTCATTCAGTTCTTACAGCTCTCGCTTTGAGTGCAGCGAAGCGCCGGTCTTCGTCTTTCACTTGGAATGTTGTTGAACGCTCGAACATTCTGCTGACGATGCGCTTCATCGCGAGATCTTTCGGCGCTGCAAAATCGTTCATCGAAAGGTTTGTCGTGATGACGCAGGGCTTGCCCGATCGCAGCCGTCCGTCGATCAGATTGAACCTGATCTCGTCCATGTAATCTGTCCGGCGTTCGCAGCCGAAGTCATCAATCACGAGCAGCCCTGTGTGATTCATTTCATCATAGACCGCTGCTTTGTACGGACTGTTCCAGAGTTGCTGTTCGATTTCGGAAACCGTGATGAACCGCGCCGTCATGCCCGCATCAATCGCCGCATTCGCAATGCACGCCGCCATGAATGACTTGCCCGTCCCGCAGTCGCCCCAGAGCAGCAGCCATTCTGTGCTGCCGGTGAGATTCTCTGCAAATGTTCTGCATACTTCGGTCAGCTTCGGATTCTTTCCGTCATCCTCTGCAAAGAATGCGTGAATCAAATCGGAAGTACCAAAACAGATTGCCCGCCTCTGTTCAGTCTGATTCCGACGCAGCCGTTCCTGCATGAGCCTGTCTTCTTCCTGCTGGCATTTGCAAAGGCAGTACACAGCAAAGTCTGAATCAGGAAACGGTCTGCACTGCTTTGGTGTATGACACTTTCCGCAGATCAGTAAGCCGTCCGCACCAAGATAGTCACTGTCATGAACAGGAATTGCTTCTTCGGCTCTCGCGGCAAGGATGCTGAATACTTTCTGCACTGCACTCATGTGAACACCCCCTCCAGATCATAGACCGGCTGAACCAGTGCCTCGTTTCGGGGCAGTGGTTTCTGATCTTTCTTTGCCCATGTCCGGATGACTGCGAGATAGTTCTTGTATGTCTTTCCGCTGCTTGCGACATACTCTGATACTCTTTCAATGCGCTGCTGCCAGTCGCTCGGGAATTCAGCCTGGAGAGTGCTCAGTTCCTCGTCAGTCAGGTACACATTTTGATACTGACCGTATGTATGGCGGGGAGGCTTTACACTCTCCTTATCTATACTAATCTTACCTATCCTATCCTTACCTATACTAGGTTGACAGTTGGTTGCCGATTGGTTGTCACTTGGTTGCCAAGTGGTTGTCAGTTGGTTGTCATTTGGTTGACAGCCGGTCGGCAGTCTGTCCGCAGCACACAGATAGGGGATTATCTCACCGTTTTTGTACTGTGCCAGAAGTTCGTCATACATACTTGGCTGGCGGCGGTCACTGCGAATCATGTTATTTGCCTTCCAATCCCAGATGTAGGTGACGAGATCAGCATTGAGAATTACGATGAAGCCCTTTGCAGCCAGCAGTTTCAGATCATCTTCACTCGCACCGGTCATCCGCATGACTGTGAATGCTTCAACCACGCCGGAATCATCCGCGTGCATCCCCAGATCATAATAGAGCAGCCGTGCAGTCTGTCCCATTTGCAGAAAGCGTGCCGAACTGACGATTGCTCCTGAAAACATCCGTCTGTTTGCCACTTCTCCACCTCACAGTCTGACCGGAATCGGCTGGATGACGCCCTGATTCGGGTCCTCATCTTCCGGAATCGAGGTCTGGTTGAAGTAGTCTGCCATGCTCTGGACATTGACAAGGATTTTGCCGCGCCCGACACGCACCGCCCGGACGGCACCGGTCTTTGCGAGCTCGCGGCAGTAACGCTGGCTGATGCCGAACATCTCGGCACACTCTGCGATGCCCTTCATGACAGGGACATTTACATTGTAGTTCTGCATCATGTTCATAGTACCTCTCTTTCTGTTGCGGCAGTTCAGGGTTTTCTTCACTGCCATGGCTTGAACTTCTGCTTCACTTGGAACAATCATTCACTCTGCGACTTGGTGATTGCGATTTCGCTGATGACCTGTTCAATCTCCCGGCGCTTGTCCTCCGGCAGTTCAACGCGCATCCAGCGGGTCATGGTCGGTTCGGAGATACCAAGCTCCATTGCAATCTCCCAGAAATACACCCCTTTCTTAGCCGCATAATCACGAATGTCCTGATTTGCTTTCTTCATTGTTGTTCCCCCTTCCTATGTTTCCGCATAACTTCTGAAAAATATTTGCTTCACCCCCTTGACAAACCGTTTGAAACCTGTTATAATGATGCCAATGACAATAGGTTTCTATCATCATTGTATCACACCGACCGGATATTGTCAAGAGCAAAACTGCGATGAAACCAATGATGTAACTTACGGTTTAGAAAAGGAGGATAAACACCAAATGGACATACGAGTATTTTCTGATCGAATCCGCAAGCTTCGCGGAGACCGATCGCAGCGTGAAGTTGCAGAGGGAATCGGCACCACGCAGCAAAGCCTTGGCCGCTATGAAAGCGGAAAGAGAAAGCCCGATCTTGAAATCATCGAGCGCATGGCAGTCTATTTTGAGGTGTCCGCTGACTATCTGCTCGGTTTGAACAGTGATCCAACTCCGGATTTTCAGATTCAGGCTGCCTCTGCATTGACTGGCCTTTCTCAGACGGTGATTGAGCAGCTGATCGAGATACGGATGGATGAGTCTATGCAAAATGTAGATGTGCTTCTGGATTATATCGTCGGTGCGCTGACACCGGAGTTCCTGCAAGGCATCATGGATGCACACAATCTGACAATGGATCGTTACAGGGAGCGCAGCAAGCTGCTACATCAGTATAACACGGAGCATGGCACAGAGCTTCCGGAAGAACTGCTCGCCGGTGATCTATATGACTATGCCGAGGCATCAAAGCGCGGCATGAAGGCGGAGATGCGTAAATTTGACGCATACTATGAAAAAGATGTCCTATCACGATGCCAAAACCAGTTCAAAGAGCCGGATACGACCTACAAAAAGCTGTTGTTTGAACGGCAGAGCCGGCAATACGCTTCGTACTATATGTATCGGTCAGACTATATGTATGCTCTTGTCCGGGAGGATATCGACGAGATCGTTAAGAAGATCAAGCGGGAGCTGTTTGAACATCGGGAGTATTTCGGTGAATCGACAGATGAATTCATTGAACTGTTCCGGAACATTGAATGAAAGGAAATAGCCTATGGCAAGTATTGATAAACGTGGAGATTCTTATAGAATCAGAGTATCAAGAGGATACGATGCCGCCGGAAAGCGTCTGCCCCCGTTTGTCATGGAATGGAAAATCCCGGAGGGCATGAGCGAAAAGCGTGCTGAAAAAGAAGTAAAGAAACAGGCAGCGATCTTTGAAGTGCAGTGCAAACAAGGGCTGACAGGTGACGGAAAGCAGAAATTTTCTGTTTATGCGGACTATGTGCTGAAATCCAAAACCCAAGCCGGTGAACTGCGAATCCACACATTGACACGCTATAAAAGCCTCATTGAACGCATCAATCAGGGGATTGGACACATGAAGCTCTGCGATATCCGTCCGCAGCACCTGAATCAGCTCTATCAGGAGCTGTCGCAGGAGGGTATCCGGAAAAGCAACCAGAAAGGTGTCTTGCTTGATGACATCGACCTGAAAGCGCTGATCAAGTCGAAAGGTCATGCCAGTGTTGAACGGTTCATGAAAGAAAATGGTATCGGATTGTCCTCTTACAGAGCGATGATGCACCATGAGCCGGTTATGCTGAAAACTGCCCAAAAGCTCGCAGATCTCATGCAAACAGATGTAAAGAAGATGTTTGAGATTCAGGCGGATATGCGCCCGCTGTCACCGAAAACCGTTCTGGAGCATCACAGACTGATTCATCTGGTGCTGCGGCAGGCTGAAAAAGAACTGCTGATACCGTTCAATCCGGCTGACCGTGCAACTCCGCCGAAAGCGACCAGAGCGAAAGTACAGTATTTTGAAAAAGAACAGGTTGCAGCCATTCTGGATGCAGCTGATAAAGAACCTCTGAAATGGAAGACAATGCTGCATTTGTTGATTGCTACGGGTGGACGCAGGAGTGAAGTGCTTGGCTTGAAGTGGGAAAACATTGACTTCACTTTCAATCGGGCACATATCGTTCAGACTGTCGGGTACGAGCGCGGATACGGCATTTTTGTGGATACGACCAAAAACGAAACCTCGGTTCGCTGGATCAAGCTGCCGCCGGAGACAATGGAACTTCTAAAAGAGTATCGCGATTCATATTATGAACCATTGAGAATTGCGGCTGGTGATGCATGGGAAGGGGAGGGCTTCCTTTTTGTGCAGGACAGCGGCAAGCACATGGGGAAGTCGATGCATCCGGATTCAGTCACAAGCTATTGCGACAAGTTCTCGGATAAATACAATCTGCCGCACATCAATCCGCACGCATTTCGTCACACGCAGGCTTCGCTGCTCCTGTTCGCAGGACTGGATCTCATCACAGTGTCCCGGCATCTCGGTCACGCAAAGCCATCGACTACGAGCGATCTGTACGCTCATGTGATGCAGGAAGCAGAGAGCCGTGTAGCAGAGGCTATGGGCAGTATTCTGTTTTCAACCCGTAAGCAGCTTCCGAAAAGCGATGAGGAACAGGATAAACAGCCTGCCGATATTGCCGGATAAACAAAAAGAGCGATACCAAACAGCATCGCTCACGGTGTCCAATATTTGCAATTTCGCGCTTCGGTGTCCAAATGGTGTCCAAACAACGGAATAACACAAAAAATGCGTGCCTCTCGAATCATCGAAAAGCACGCATTTACTTGGTTGCGGAGGGCGGATTTGAACCACCGACCTTCGGGTTATGAGCCCGACGAGCTACCGGACTGCTCCACTCCGCGTCAACAAGTCATATTATATCACGATTGGAGCAATTTGTCAAGCAATAATAATATTTTCGTCATATTAGACAGTAGCTCTCGCATTACGATGCTGTGATTGTACAATCAAAATAATGATAGGGGCTGATTAAGTGCAGAATTCCGCATGCGCAATCTATATGCGTTTGTCGCGCGAGGACGGAACCGGCAAACCGGAGTCTGAAAGTATCAGCAGTCAGCGCATACTGCTCATGCAATATGCTCGTCAGCATGGCATTTCAGTTACATATCAATTTGCGGATGACGGTATTTCAGGCACCACAATGAACCGAGATGCTTTCCGCCAAATGCTCTCCATGATCGAGGACGGGGAGATCAAAACGCTGCTCGTCAAGGATCTTTCCCGTCTTAGCCGCGATTATATCCGCACAGGTGAACTGCTGGAATACTGGTTTCCGGCACATGGTGTTCGATTTATTTCGGTTGATGACGGGATCGACACGCACAGCGCGGAATCCTGTGATTTCTTTCCCATTCGCGCAGTCATGGATGACTGGTATGCGCGGGATATTTCACGGAAGGTGCGAGCGGCGTTATATGCGAGACAGGCGGCGGGATACTGTACGGCCGCTTCGCTGCCGTTCGGATATCAGCGCAGCGGGGGCAATATAATCATAAATACCGAACAAGCTGAAACTGTCCGCATGATCTATGATAAGTACCTAAACGGTGCCGGATTCTGTATGATCTCCGATATGCTTCGTAATCCGGAGTCATTGCTGTATTCATCGGAACGGTGCTGGAGTGATGTGGCGGTACGGCGGATCCTGACGAATCCTGCATACATCGGCAGGCTTCATCTGCATATCACGAAGAAGCTCAGCTACAAATCAGAAATGCGCGTCAAAACAGAAAATCCGGTGCTTTATCCGGTTCCTCCTATCATCAGCGAACCGGTATTTGAAGCGGTTCAGAATCGCATAATTTCCCGAAGTCACAGCCGGTCATCTCCACATTGGCTTTCGGGAAAGATCACCTGCGGATGCTGCGGTGCCGGGATGCATATTACCGGATCAGATGCAAAATGCCGGATCATCTGCGGGATGCGAAAGCGCGGAGGAGACTGCCGGAATCCGTCTATGAGTATGACGATATTGCTTCAAATGATCGGCGCACAGCTCTGCACAGACGGGATTCCGGATCTTCCGCAGATCCGCCGCCGGATGATCGGCCGTGTCTGTATCTCGGCAGAGACCGTGACTGTTCATGTTCGTTATCGTCGTCCGGCATCTGTTTCCGATTGCGGGATATGTGAATAATTACCAAATGCATTCATGAAATGAGAGGTTGTTTCTTCTTGTGATTTTGCATCAAATATGGTATAATATAAAAATAGGCAAAGTCGAATGAAAGCAGGTTCGGGAATGGAACGAAAAATTGATAAGCATGATAAGCAGGAATCGGAAAACTGCATTTTCGGGCGCAATGCTGTGACGGAAGCGCTCAAAGCAGATATGCCGGTCAATCAGATCTTTACCGCGTCCATGACGGGCAGTCTGGGCGCGATCTGCCGCGAAGCGAAAAAGCGCGGCATTCTTGTGAAGGTGACAGACAGCCGCAAGCTCGATGCAATGGCAAACGGCGGTAATCATCAGGGCATCTGTGCGGAGACAGCCTGTGCAGAATATGCATCGGTCGCGGATATTCTCGCTGTCGGCGCCGAAAAGGGGACTGCACCTTTTCTTGTGCTTTGCGACGGCATTGAGGATCCGCACAATCTCGGCGCGATCCTCCGGACAGCCGAGGCTGCCGGTGCAGACGGTGTTATTCTGCCGAAGCGCCGCAGTGCATCGCTGACGCAAACCGTATTCAAAACCTCTGCGGGTGCTGCAAGCTGGATTCCGGTCGCACGGGTATCGAATCTGGCAACGGAGATGATCGCTCTGAAAAAGCAGGGCATCTGGTTTTTCGGTGCGGATATGAACGGCACACCGGCTTCTGCGGCGGATCTTTCAGGCGCAGTCGGTCTGGTGATCGGTTCAGAGGGATTCGGCATGAGTGCGCCGGTGCGTGCGCAGTGTGATGCGATTATTTCCCTGCCGATGTTTGGCAGGGTGAATTCGCTGAATGCCTCCGTTGCCGCGGGTATTCTGATGTATGAAGCGGTCAGACAGCGTGGCATGATTACAGATTGAAGATAGAAAGGATGCATACTATGTCGTCCAAACGGCGAAAGAAGAAAAATAACGAACTCACTAATACAGAGAATCCTGCTGCCGAAGCAGCAGACAGCGCAGCTCCGGAGGATGCAGAGGAATTGAGCGAAGAACCGTCGGCTGCTGCGGATGATACCGCCGAAAGTGCAGAAGCGGAGAATCCTGCGGAATCGGCTCCTATTCCGGAAGAAATTGCCGAGATACCGGCGGAGTCGGAAGAACCGGCAAAAGAGTCTGTATCCGCACCGGCTGAAAAGTCATTTGCAGATAATGCCGCAAAGCGGATTGATCCGCCGGTCGTGCGCGTGACGCCGAAACCCGTCAGACTGCATGGACGCATCCGTCGCGGCGAGCCTGTCCGTACAGTGACGCCCGCTGATATCCGGAAGCCGCAGGTCTCGTTCCTCAATTCGATTGCGAATATTGAGGCGGAGACCGCTGCACAGCGTGACAGTCACATCAATTCGACCGCGCAGGCATATGACCATGCGGTCATCATCGAGGAGGATCCGGAGATTACCTCCTACAGTCCGAAGATCCGCAGAATGCAGGATTCTACGAGCGCGCGTGAGCGCCGCCGCAGAGCCGGAAGCGGAGAAAATCTGCAATATGAGCGAGTAACACCTGTTGCGGCGCCGCAGACCATGCCGGCCTCGAAGCTGCGGAAGCGCCGCAGCGGTGCAACCTCTCCGGAGGTGCTGGAGCGAATCCCGGAGAATCTCAAACGGCATCCGCAGGACTCTCGTCCCGTGCGGTATCTCGGCAAGTCTGAGCATACAAAGATCGACCTTTCCGGCAGTGCGGAGGCGCGCAGGAATATCGACATTGATGTGCGCTATCTGAATGAACACCGCGAGCGTACCGATCTGCCGAAACAGGTACGCTCGGTCAACGGCCCTGATGACAAAAAGTCGATCCGGAATGACCTGCTGGAACTGAATTCCAATCTGGCACTCCGTATTTTTATTCTCGGATTTCTGACGATTTGCAGCGGACTGATTACGCTGCTCGACTGGATTCCGTCCTTTCCGATGCCGTCTTTCCTGAGCAGTAAGGAAGCGCCGATTGCGTTTCTGACAATCCAGATTCTGCTCGGATTTGCCGCGCTGCCGTTCTGTGCATCGCTGTTGAAAAACGGCTATTCCAAGCTGGTGCGGTTCCGTGCGGACTGTGATTCGCTGGCCGCAATGTCGATGATCTCGGCGTTGCTTGCAGCAATCATGATCCTGCCGAGCCCCGGAATGCTGAAAAACGGAATCGTATCTGTGTATGTTGCAGTCGGACTGCTCTCGCTGACGGTCAATGCCGTCGGCAAGAAGATGATCGCTGTTCGTGCGATCCGCAATTTTGACCGGCTGACCGACGGCAATCCGAAGTACGGCATTCGCTATGTCGAGGACGAAAAGCGTGCGGAAAATCTGACAAGAGGCACAACCGGCGAATTCCCGATCCTTGCGGCGATGCAGCGTGTTGAGCAGCCGGAGGACTTCCTGAAATATACCTTTTCGACGGATCTTGCGGACAAGTTCTGCCGCACGGCTGTTCCGGTCATATTCCTCATCAGCCTGCTGTTTTCGGTCGGCATGGCACTGCTCCGCGCCGATCAGTTTGACAGCGCCGTCTGCTACGGAACATCTATATTTGCACTGTGCTTCTCTGCCTGTGCCTGTACAGCGATCACGCTGATTTCCAATCTGCCGCTGGAATCCGGTACGCGGGACTATGTCCGCAACAGCGGCCTGCTGCTCGGCTATCAGAGCGTAGATGATTTCTATGATGTTAATATGCTCATGGTCGATGCACCGGCACTGTTCCCGACCGGAACGACACAGCTCGAATCTATTCAGGTGATCGGTGAAAGCCATCTGGAGGAGACGCTGCAATATGCCGCCAGCCTGACACATCAGGCGGGGAGTATCCTGAAGGATACCTTCTCGGCTGCGATCGTTTCGGATGACAAGCTGATTCTCCCGGTCGAAAATTATATGTATGACGAGGGCAAGGGCATCAGCGGCTGGATTGACAATAAGCGTGTCCTGCTCGGTACGCGGGATATGATGATCGAGCACAGCATCGAGGGCATCCCGACGACTGCAAAGGTCGCTGAAATGATAAGGGACGGCTCCGAGGCGCTGTATTTCTCGATTTCCGGCAGTGTTTCAGCATTGTTTATTGTTCGGCTGGAAGCCGGAAAAGCTGTGAGCCACTGGCTTCAGGAAATGGAAAAGGAAAATCTGTTCCTGCTGGTGCGCAGCAATGATGTGCTTCTTACGCAGCGCCGGATCTCAAAGATGTTCGGTATCAAGGAAACCAGTCTGAAAATCATTCCGTCCAGAATGGATGCGGACTATGCCGCAGAGACGCAGCCGGTCGAAAAGGGCAAGCCTTCGATGCTCTGTGCCGGCAGACTGGCCGGATTCATTCAGACAATCATCGGTGCAAAGCGAATCCGCTCTGCGGCCACGCTCGGCATGATTCTTCAGGCGGTGACGGCCTGTCTCGGTCTGATCTATGTAATATTGTTTATTGCGCTCGGCGCATACAGTGATGTCAAGGGCGGCCTGCTGCTGATTTATCATCTGATCTGCATACTGGTCACGGTGCTGGCGATCCGGATGAAAGATACCTGAGTGAGCCCTGACGGAAAGGAAAAAGAATGAGCTTTCTGAAATGTGCATCCGTAATGGCAGTCTGCGTCCTTGCTTTATCGCTGACCGCCTGTGATCTGCCTCTGCCGGAGCAGTCCTCTGCTGCGGAATCCGAATCGGAGCATTCGCGGTATGACATTGCAGGGCTCAAGGATCGGGCTGCAGCGCTGCGGGACTGCTGGAATGAACCGGATCAGGAAGCGCATATTGAATCTGAGATCAAGGCAATCCTCTCAGCGGTAGACGAAGCCTATGCACTCAGTATGCGGGCGGAGATTGCATCTGATGCGGATTGGTCGGATGATTCGCTGAACGATTTGCAAATAAAAGCGTATCAGGATTTTAACGCTGCTACAGATATAGCCGGCTGGGTATTCACGAACGGTTATCAATCCTCGCAGTATCCGGATCTCTTTGAGCCGTATGCCGATATGGAGAATCTCGGGTATTATATCTCGAACGGTCTTACCCGCGTGATTGCAAATGCACGGTCTGATGCATCAGCCTCGAAGGATCTGCTCAATGAATATTATGATACGGCGTTTGAAGCGAAGAATGATGCGGATGACCCGGATGAGACGAACCGCACCTGTGCAGGATTCTATCTGCGCTCGATTGAGGATTATGAATCCTCGGATTTCATGTATCAGTATCATAACCGTGACTATACCCCTGCGGATGTGGAGCGTGTGTATCAGGAAATCGTAGAAAAGATCGTTCCGCTGCAATCGGATCTGGATGCAGCTCTTGCGATGACAGAACCCGATGATTACACCCTGCGCGATGATGCTTACAGTCTGCTGAAAAAATATGCGCCGCGCATATCGGAAAAGGTCGCAGAATCTTCGGAGAAGCTGTTCCGTGAACAGCTTTATACGGTTCCGGAGAGTGACAAAGCCTATGACGGAAGCTATACGGTTGCGTTCCCGAATGAACAGTCCGCGCAGATCTATACCTATCTGGACGGGACATTTTACGACCTCCTGACCGTGACGCATGAGTTCGGTCATTTTCATTCGGACTGGCGTGATACGACACCGGTCTATTGTCAGGTTACGAATATGGACATCGCAGAGGCGCAGTCACAGTGCATGGAAATGCTGTTCACCTCGTTCTACGGAGACATTTTCGGCGACGATGCTGAGTATTACGAGCTGCTGGCGCTCTACAGTCTGCTGGATTCGATCGCGGCGGGATTCTCCGTCGGACAATTTGAAAATGAAGCCGTGGACAATCAGGATACGCTGACAGAGGATGAACTTGTCAAGCTGTTTGATTCCTACGCGGAGGCCTGTAATATCGGACACGAAATGTATGAGGTTTCGCATTTGTATGAGCAGCCCGGATATTATGTCAGCTACGGTGTATCGGCGCTTCCGGCCTTGCAGCTTTATACTCTGATGCAGGAGGATCACAGCAAGGCAGTCGCGATCTATGACAAGCTGTCTTCAATCTCCTATGCAGCCGGCGATTACAGCTTCAATGCAGCGATGTCGGAATGCGGATTTGAAAGCTGCTTTGCACCGGATATGATCGACCGCTCGGCAGAGCTGGTTCGTGCGCGGATCGACGAGCTGATCTCATAAAAAGAAACGGGAGCTGCAAGCAGTTCCCGTCTGTATTATGAATGATGCTGCCGTATCGCGCTTTACGGCAGGGCGTCAGGCTTTGTGCATCCGGATGCGGAGAATGATGCTTGCTGCAAGCAGCAGAATGCCGGATCCGCAGAGGATGCATCCTGAACGGATGCGCGGTGCGGCGGTACCGAAATCGACGGTTCTGTCGGTCGGGTTTGCGGGGTCATAATACATGGTCAGCGTATCGCCGACAGCGAGATTCCGGTTATCGGTCGTGGCGAATGTTTTGCCGATCTCGCGGGGGGTATCAGTGCTTTTGTCGGCAGGTTCGACGACTACGATCAATGCACCGTTATCCGGAACGGTATGTTCCAATTCTGTGATATGTACCGTCACGGCGGTGCCTTTGGCCTGTGCTTTCCGGATCTCGCTCTGCTGAACGAATCCGAGCGTCAGCATAAGCAGCCCGTAGCCGAGCAGCAGCAGAACTGCAAATATCAGCAGGATCCTGCCGATCCTGCGTAAAAGCGAAGCCTTGCGGTCTTGCTGCAAAGCACATCACCTGCCTTTCTTTTTTATAGTATTATACCATATAATGGCGAAAAGTGCAACTGATAAGGAAAAATATAAAGAACCATGCC